>CAZPCE010000157.1:0-6864 GCA_964584915.1 uncultured Arenimonas sp.
GTATCAGGTCATTGGCACCGGTATTCAGAAAACGTTCGATCTGGTTCACGTCTTCGTTCATCAAGGCCATCAATCGACCGCTACGTTGACTGGTAATAAAGTCGGGCGGCATTTTCTGCAAATGTACGTAAGCGGCCTGCCTCAGGTCGTGTTGCATGTTTTGCGCCAGACCGCGCCATCGCAACGCATACAAATATTCAAACAGCGATTCAAGTACCCATATCACGATCGACAATATTGCAAGTGCAACAAATTGCTGCATGGGTTCGATCACGCCGAGTTTGGCAAGAAAGGAGTCTTTCTGGTTAACCACCACATCGACTGAAACGCCAATCAGGATTTCCGGCAGCACGTCGAAGACTTTATTGCAGACCGAAAAAACGCTGCCAAGAACGATGTTGCGACGGTATGGTTTGGCGAAATTGAGTAAACGGCGTAGCGGATGCGGGCTTAAAACGGCGTTATTCATCGAAATGACCAAAAAAGACCAGCAAGTATTCTCTCACGCCGTTACACTGGGGCAATGCTGATTGCTTTCAACAAGCCCTATAACGTGCTGTGCCAGTTCACTGACACCGAAACGCCACCGCGTACCACGTTGGCGGATTTCGGCATTCCGGCGAATGTGTATGCTGCGGGACGGCTGGATTTTGATTCCGAAGGCATGTTGTTGTTGTCCGATGATGGCGCACGCATCGCGCAGATCAGTTCGCCCAAATTCAAATGGCCGAAAACCTATCTGGTGCAAGTCGAAGGCATTCCGACCGACGAGCAGATAAAAGCCTTGGCAAAGGGCGTCAAGTTGAATGACGGCATGACCTTGCCCGGCCAGGCGCGCGCATTGGAAACCGCGCCCGATTGGCTGTGGCCGCGCGATCCTCCGATTCGCCAGCGTAAAAGCGTGCCGGACAGTTTTATCGAGATCACCATTCGCGAAGGCCGCAATCGCCAGGTGCGTCGCATGACCGCCGCGGTCGGATTGCCGACCTTGCGCCTGATCCGTATTTCAGTCGGGCCGCATAATCTCAAGGGTCTGGAGCCAGGCAAGTGGCGCATGGAAGGCGAAAGCTAGTTGTAGGGTGGGCAGTGCCCAACATTTGCACTAGACAATCCGTTTTTCAAAACTAACTTCTCGGTGGGCAGTGCCCACCCTCCGAATCATTCCGCCAAAAAATCCAGAATCACTTTTCCGACGTCATCTGCTTTTTCCATATGCAGATGATGTCCGCCCGGAATGACGACGGCACGACCGTGTTTCAATTCGGCCAGCCGCGCATCGCGCTGCTCCGGCGTGAAATAAACCGGCGCCGGATCGGCCGCGATGACCAGCGTCTGCGCCTCGATCGCGCGAATCCAGCTGCGGATGAAACTTTCATCGGTGCGCACGTGCGTGGGCAGCATCATGCGCGGGTCGCTGCGCCAGACGAAGCCGCCGTTCACTTCCTGCAAATTCCTCCGCACGATCAGTCGGGCCGCATCGCGGGTCATGTTGCTTGCGGCGAGGCGCGCGTTGACGGCGGCTTCAAGATCGGGAATAACGCGGGCGACTTTATCGTTGGCCAGATAGCGTCTCGCGGCAACGGCTTGCCGCAAACGCTGTCCTGCTTCTTCCGCTTTTCCGGATATCGGACCGAGCGCTTCGATCAACAATAATTTATTGATGCGTTCCGGTGCCGATGCCGCGACGATCGTCGCAATCGCACCGCCCATCGAATGGCCCAGCAAATGCGCCTGTTGCCAATCGAGTGAATCAAGCATGTCCAGCACATCATGGATCCAGTCGACGAATACGTAGTCGTAACCGGGCATGCGGTGTTGCGAGCCGCCGTGGCCGGGCATATCGACCGCAACGACATGGTATTTTTCCAGCAAGGGCATCAACGGAATGAAGCTGGCGGCATTGTCCAGCCAACCGTGCAGACAGAGGATTTTTTCGCCCTCGGGATTGCCGCTTTGTAACGCGGTGACGACTCCGCGCGCGGTCTTGAGTGACATTTCCTGCATCAGTGGCCCCATCCCTGGCAATGGCGTTTAATCAGATGGGCAAGGGCGCAAGCATGCCCGGGCGAATCGTTCAAGGCGGCGACATAGTGGAGTTTATCGCCGCCGGCCTTGTGGAATATTTCCTGGTTTTCCACTTTTATTTCTTCCAGCGTTTCCAGGCAGTCCACCGCAAAACCGGGGCAGATGATATCGACGGTTTTGATGCCTTGTTTCGCCAATGCCTCGAGTGTTTTATCGGTGGCCGGTTCCAGCCAGGGTTCGCGACCGAAACGCGATTGATACGTCAGCAGCCACTGGCCATCGTCAAGACCCAGGCGTGCGGCAATTTTTTTTGCGCTGGCTTCGCATTGTGCTGCGTAAGGATCACCATCGCGGATAAAACGTTGCGGCAAACCGTGGAACGAAAACAGTATTTTTTCGCCGCGTGCATGCAAATCCCAATGATTTTCGATGCTGGCTTCAATCGCATCCAGCCATTCGGCGTTGTCGTGGTAATCGTTGATCAGGCGAAGTTCCGGCATCACCCGCCAACGCTGCAGTTCCTTCATGACCGCATCGTGGCTCGAAGCCGTGGTGCTGGCCGAATATTGCGGATACAAGGGCAAGACCACGAGGCGTCGCATACCGTTTGCCTGCGCATCGCGCAACACGGAAGCGACCGACGGATTGCCGTAACGCATGGCCAATTGCACATCGCAATCGGGGCATTGTGCCTGTACCGCGTCGCGCAATTTTTTACTCAACGCCAGCAAGGGGGAACCGTCTTCGCGCCAGACGCTTGCGTATTTTTTCGCCACGATCCCGGAACGGATCGGCAAGATGATGAAATGCAGAATGGCGCACCACAGCCAGCGTGTTAAATCCACCACGCGGTAATCGTGCAGGAATTCGGCAAGATAACGCCTCACGGCCGCCGCCGTCGGCGCATCGGGCGTGCCCAGGTTTATCAAAAGGACGGTGGTGCGTTGCTTGCTGGTGGCGACCGGGTTAAAAAAACGTGAGGCCATGGAACTATCCTTATTCAATGCTGACAAAATACCATTCAACAGATGAAGATGAACTCATCTCTTATTCATTCGTTTGCGCCATAATTGCCGCAATTCCAAGGAGAAGCCCATGCGCCGCCATTTTGCCCTGTTGTTTTCGATATTTTTATTGTTGCCGATGTCAGCCTTTGCCGGCCAAAAAGAAGACGACCGCGCCAATGACGCCAGCCGGGTGTTGAGCGAAATCCTGAAGATTCCGGAAGATTCCATTCCGAGCAAATTGTTGAACGAAGCCCAGGCGATCGCCGTTATCCCCGACGTGGTCAAGGCCGGCTTCGTGGTGGGTGGACGTCGTGGCAAGGGCTTGATCGCAGTACGCGGCAGCGACGGCACTTGGTCGAATCCCAGCTTCATCATTCTTACCGGCGGCAGCATCGGTTTTCAGGCCGGCATCCAGTCGGCCGACGTGATTCTGGTTTTCCGCAATGCCCGTGGCGTGGACTCCATCGTCAACGGCAAATTTACCCTCGGAGGCGATGCCAGCGTTGCCGCGGGTCCGGTGGGTCGCAGCGCCCAGGCCTCCACCGACGAGCAATTGAAAGCCGAAATTTACAGCTATTCCCGCGCCCGTGGCCTGTTTGCCGGCATTTCGCTGGACGGCGGCGTGATGCAGATCGACAAGAAAGCCAATGCCGCCGTCTACGGCCGCGACGCGACTTCGCGCATGATTCTCGAAGGCCGCGCCGACAAGCCTTCCGATGCCGTGGTCGGTTTCCGCGACAAGCTGGAAGAAAGCACCGCGAAAGCCGCCGAGACCTCCAAATAAGTTATTCTTAGCCATCCCACAGGAGAACCGTCATGTTAGGTTGGAAAGAATTGCTGATCATTCTGGTGATCGTTATTTTGGTATTCGGCACGAAGAAGCTCGCCAACATCGGCAAGGATCTGGGCGGTGCCGTCGGTAATTTCAAAAAAGGCCTGAAAGACGGCAATGAAGATGCCGAAAAACTCGGCAACGAAAAAGACCAGGACCAGGCCCCGAAAGCCTGAGTCCACAAAGACAAATCCGAAAGCAAATGACAGATAAGCAGGCCTTCCGCCATGTTTGATATTGGCCTGAGCGAAATACTGATTGTTGCGATCGTCGCCCTGGTAGTGCTGGGCCCCGAGCGCCTGCCCAAAGCGGCCAGGCTCGCCGGCTTTTGGGTACGCAAGGCGCGCGCGCAGTGGTACACCGTGAAAGCCGAACTCGAAAGCGAAATGGCCGACGAAGAACTCAAAAGCAGTTTGAAAGCCTCGATGGCCGATCTTCAGCAAACGCTGAATGCGCACCAGGAAAGTTTGAAGCAGGAAATGCAGGCGATTGACAGCGATATCCAGCAGACCATCAATACGCAAAACGAAAGTTTGAAAAACGATCTGCAGGCACTCGATGCCGATTTGGCAGGCCAATCCGATGCCAAGGCAAACGAAGTCGATGCCGATATCGCGCATGATCCGGATAACGTGCGGCAACCATGAGTGATTCCAAGCCCGCCGAAGAAAGCCTGATGAGTCATTTGCTCGAGCTCCGCTCGCGCCTGGTAAAAGCTCTCATGACATTGGCTTTGGTATTCGTGGCATTGGTACCGTTCGCCAACGATATCTACTCCTTGCTGGCCAAGCCCCTGCTGGATGATCTGCAGGGCGGGCAATTAATCGCGACTGCACCGCTGGGTGCATTTACGGTGCCGTTGAAGTGCGCATTTTTTGCCGCGTTGATGATCGCGATGCCGATGGTGCTTTACCAGCTTTGGGCCTTCGTGGCGCCCGGTTTGTACAAAAACGAAAAGCGTCTCGCGCGGCCGCTGCTGGTGGCGGCGACTTTGCTGTTTTATGCCGGCTGCGCGTTTACCTATTTCGGTTTGTTGCCGGTGATGTTCGGCTACCTGTTCAGCATCACGCCGGAAGGCGTGACGATGATGCCGGATATCGGCGAATACCTCGACTTCGTGTTGATCATGTTCCTGGCCGGCGGTATCAGTTTCGAAGTACCGGTGGCGGTGATCATCGCGGTCTTGCTTGGCTGGGTAAAGCCGGATCAGCTTACCGAGTGGCGCGGCTACGTGATCGTCGCCATTTTCATCATCGCCGCCATTATCACGCCGCCTGACGGCCTGTCGCAGTTGATGCTGGCAATTCCGATGTGCCTGCTTTACGAGATCGGAATTATTGCCGCACGCCTGCTGGTCAGAAACCGCAAGATCGATTTAACCGCGCGATCATGAGCTACGTGCCGTCACCGGCCGGATTCTGGAAGCGTTATGTCGCCTACTTTATCGACATAGTGATTCTTTATATCGGCGTTGAAATCCTGTCGGCCCTGTTCTTCTCTTTCCAGTCGTCGTCGGATCTGGAATCGCTGAAGCAGATACTGGCATCGTTGCAGGAGGCGCAGGCGAATGGTGAGACTCCCGATCTGCTTGCCGTCCTGCAAACCATCGAGGCCGTGATCATGCCGGCGCTGATTTTTTCCAGCATCGCCTACTTCGTGCTTGCCGGCGTCTACTTTTCGCTGATGGAAAGCTCACGTCACCAGGCGACCCTCGGCAAACGCATGATGGGAATCAAGGTTACCGACGCCAGTGGCGAGCCCATGACGCTGCGGCGATCAATTGTCCGTTTTCTGGCTGCCAGCCTGTCGTGGTTCACGATGAACCTGGGGCATGCGTTGGCTGCGTGGACGCCGGAACGCCGTGCATTGCATGATTACGTTGCCGATACGCGGGTGGAAAACGCCGATCCGGAAAACCCGCGAATGCCGATCTGGGGTTGGGCGATCATTGCCATACACGGATTGGTGTTTGTCGGAACCTGCGTGTTGATGGTCGTTTCCATCTGGATGGCGATGATGCAGATATACAATATGTGAACCGGAGACGGGCACGCCATGACGCGCCTATACCTCAATCTGCGTTTCCGGCAAATCCTTTAAGGTGGTGGGCGGCTCAATATCATCGCTCATGAAAATATCGCGCCATGCGATATACATCGCGTTCAAATAAATAGCCCAGCCCAGCGTACTGACAAAGACCAGCAGGAAAGTTTGCAATATGCCTGCCAATGCGCCGGTACCGCTGATCAATGCCAGCGGAATAGCCAGCACAACGCTGGTCAGCACCACCGTTGCAATGATGCCGAGGCTGAATAAAAACAGGGCGCCGATATTGGTAAACAAGGCGCGCACGGCATCCCACAGGGCCAGCAGGCCGAGCCGCTTGTCCAGCATTGCGCGAGGCACCGCCAGAAAAACAATCCAGCCGATCACGATGCCGACCGGCAACAGTTTCATGATGACGCCGAGCAGCACCGGCAATAGCGATTCCATCAATTCCCGGTTGGGTGCCTGTCCGGTTTGGGTCAGGCTTTGTGCCACGTCGGGGCCAAGCGCATTGATAAGAACCGAGCTCGAGAAAAAAGCGAACAATATCGTCGGCAAGCCGACGATAAAAAGGCTGAGGAAACGCGGAAACGATTGAAAGCCGTTGAAAAAGTCGCCCAGCCACACTCTTTCACCTTCGGTTTTTTTATGCAGGGTCGAGATCACGCCGCCATAAAAAACCGTGATCAACAACAGCATGAAAAAATTCAGTACCGGCAGGAACATGCCGAGACTCAGCCACATGGCCATTGAAAATACCGGTTGCGGCGAAGCCTTGAAATTTTGCCATGCCCCGACACACCAGAGCAGGCCGCGAATGGCGGGAATTTTTCTATGCGACATAAATGGTCCAGTGCTTTGGTTCTGGACCTCAGGCGCGAGTTTGCGCGTGCAAGACGAAATTTCTCAGCACGCGTCTTGCGTCCGGCGCGGCACTCACGGCCTTGCGCATCG
>CAZPCE010000158.1:0-6815 GCA_964584915.1 uncultured Arenimonas sp.
CCGATTCACCGAATTCGGGCGGACGGGCGGGTCGAGAAGAGTCAAATTCATGGGTGTATTTTACACGGCCGCAGGGGGGTGTAAGCTGCATGGAGGTCATTTCAACCGAGGCAATATGTCACAGCCGCCCGACACCGCCCAGCTGACCGCGCAATTGATTGAATTGCGGATAGAGCACCGCGACCTGGACGAAGCCATCGACAAACTGGCGCACAGTATTCAGGCCGACGAGCTGGCGATCAAGCGCCTGAAAAAACGCAAATTGCGCATAAAAGACATGATGGCGTATCTGGAAAACAAATTGATTCCGGATCTGGATGCCTGAGTAATTTTCGTAGGAGCGTCCTTTAGGCGCGATAAATTTCGCCAGATCTATCGCGCCTAAAGGACGCTCCTACGGAAGCCATCATTTCCGCGGCGGCATTCCCGTGACCTTGCTGACGATTTCCGGCGACAGCTTGCTGATCGTGTGGCGCAGTTCGCGACCTAATACGACTTTCGCGTCTTTTTCCCAGGTGTTCAGGCGCTCGTCGAAATCGAGTTTCGCATCCGGGCATAGCCAGATCAGTTTCAGTTCGCGCATTTTCTGGATGAAACTGCGGAACAACGATTTGTCGAAAAATTCCGGTGCCGCCGGTGCGTACAACAAGGACAAACGTTGCGCGGTCAATTGGCAAAGTGTTTCCAGTTCCGAAGTGGAAATTGTGCGAGGACCGTTTTTCACCAGTGTCGTGATCGCGATGAAGTAGCGTTCGAATGCCTGCTGCAGGCTGTGGGCAATCGCACGCAAACGGTAAACTTCATCGGTCTGGCCTGGGCCGCGCGAGACATAACCATGTTCGTCATCGGCGATCGCCGTCAGCAAGCCTTCGCCGATGAACAAATCCACCGTGGAATTGATGCGTTCGGCGAATTCGTCTTCGGTCCAAGGCAGGAACAGCTCTTCCTGCATGAACGGATAAATCGTCTTGCCCAAACGCATCAGGCCGTTGCGGCTCATGCGGCGATTATTCTGGAAACACAAGGCAATCCAGGCCGGCGCCGCAAACAGATGCAAAATATTGTTGCGGAAATAACTTTGCAGCACCGCAGTTTCGTCGTCCATGCTCAACACGTCGCCGAGCGGATGCTTGGTGCGAATCAGGATATTGATTTTTTCGCCGTACGCCATGATCGCTTCCGGACTCAGGTCGGTCACGGTGATGCGATCGGAATACGGCAATGCGGCCAGGATTTTTTTCGACAACGCCAACTGCGCCAGCAGGTCGCTTTCGGCCATCGCGTGTTTCGGCGTGGACAGCAAGGCCAGCGCCAGCAAATTGACTGGATTCACATCGGCCGCGCGGTTGATATTGACCTGGATCGACTGCGCGGTTTCTTCGACGACATCGGTAAGCCATGCCGGTTTTTCATCGGCCGCCGGAAGATTGCTGCGCCACTCGGGTGAATGTTTGTCGAGAATCTGGTCGAGGAATACCGGTTCGCCGAAGCTGACGGCCACCTTGCCGTAGCGTTGTTTCATGATTTCGAAACCGGCCCGAATCAGGGCCCATACGGTTTCCTTTTCCTTCGGTTGTCCGGTCAGCTCATCGAGATAACTTTTGCCTTCGATCAGTTTTTCGTAACCGATATACACCGGCTGGAATACCACCGGCTTGCGCGGTGCACGCAGATAGCCGCGCAGCGTCATCACGATCATGCCGACTTTCGGTGCCATCAAGCGCCCGGTTCTGGAGCGGCCGCCTTCGATGAAATATTCCAGCGAAAAACCTTCGCTGACCAGTTGCGATACGTATTCGGTAAACACCGCCGAATACAGCGCGTTGGCCTTGAAGCTGCGACGCATGAAGAACGCACCGCCGCGTCTCAGCACCGAACCGATGATCGGCAAATTCAAATTCACGCCGGCCGCGATATGCGGCGGCACCACGCCATGCGAGTAGAGCAAATAACTCAGCAACAAATAATCCATGTGGCTGCGATGGCAGGGCACATAAACGATTTCATGGCCGGGTGCGACTTCCTTCAGTGATTCCAGATGGTGCACATGCACGCCGTCGTAAATGCGGTTCCAGAAACCGGTCAGTACGAACGACAGCGAGCGCACAACCGGATGCGAATAGTCGGCCGCGATTTCCCAGGCGAAACCATGCGCTTTTTTCCAGGCTTCGAGATATTCGGTTTTGTCGCGACGAGCTTGTTCTGCAATCGCCTTGCGAACCGGTTCGGCGTCGAGCACGCGATCAACCAATAAACGACGGGTCGATAAATCCGGACCGATAACGGCGGAACGGATTCGGCGAAAGTGGGCACGCAATACGCGCGATGTTTTACGCACGCTGCGTTCGTGCGGCAATTCTTCGCCGAGAATTTCCCAGACGCGCACCGATGGCGAAAATTGCACGACCGTGCCGCGACCATTCAATAAAATGGCGAGCAGACGGCGGAAACGGCCCACCAGCGCCCAGTTTTCCGAGAACAAGACCGAGAACCAACCCGACTGGCGATCCGGTGCGCGACCGACAAAAATCGAGACCGGCACCAGTTGCACGTCCTGGTCGGGATACAAACGGTGCGCCATCAACAGGCGCGACAAACCATCGGAATGGTTCTTGTTCTTCGGTTGCGAAAAAACGCTGCCGCCACGACGCGAGAGTGCAATGTATGAACGCTTGCGGCCGAGCGGATCGCCCGGTAGCGGCGCCAGAGGCGATGGCAGCCCGGCTTCGCGGCAGGCCCGATCCAGGATCAGCATGTTCGACAGACCGTAGTTTTCAATCACGTAACAGATCGGGCGATCGGCGGTGAATGGCGGTATGGTCGGTTCGCGTTTTATTTCGATCCACGGCGCCAGCAATTTTTCCATCAGGCGCGCCCATAGCGGCGCGATGGTATTGGCGAAGGTTTTTTTCGAGTCAGCCTGCGCCGGTGTTGGCGTCGGCTGTTCGGGCTGCGGCAAGGGCAGCGAAGGTTGTTCGGTAGTCATAATTTAGGGAGCAGGGACGGCTGCGGTCGGCAGCGCTTGTTTTAATGTTTGTTGGGCATCGCGGACCTTGTCGGCGGGATACCAACGGCCATCGATACGCGTCATTTCGATTTCAAAACTGATTTCTTTGTCCAGCAGGACGTAATTCACTTCCACCGTCGCCTGGTTGCCGTCGGCATCGGCATCGACGAGCTTGGCTTCCATATTGTCGAGCGAATCATCGAGGTCGGCACCGTAAATGCGGCCCACTTCTTTCAGGCCTTTCAATGCAATGCTGCCTTTTTCAAGACTGGCGATCATTGAAAGCTGATGCATTTGTTCCGCCTGCGGCAAGTTGATTTCACGCGCAGTCTGGCATACCACCGCGATGGTCTCGCGTGCCTTTTGCTTGTCGCCGAACATCGCCGGTTTCAGCCATTGCAAAATGGCCTGGCCAATCGCTTTTGCGTGATCGCGTTCGGCCGGCGTCAGGTCGTCGTTGGCCTGGATAGCGCCGGTCACGAAAATCTGGGCGGCACCCTTCATCATCGGCCATTGCGAATTGATTTCGCCCTGGAATTTTTTCATCTTTTTCTCGTAGCGGGAAAACAGCTTGGCTTCCGCCCCGGGTTCGATCATCTGCTTCATGTAGCGGGCATGGTCTTTGCGCTGTGCGTCGGTCAGCTTTGGCGCCACCGCGAGTTCGGCATTCCAGCGCTGCTCCATCTGGGTGTGCAATTTCGGTGGCAGGCTGAGTTTCGAGTAGGTCACCAGATCGTTGTCCTTGATCGCTTCGGCCAGACCTTCGACCGCCGCGACCGGATCGCCGGGTGCCACGGGTTCGCGGCCGCAGCCCACCAACAGGCCCAGCATCACGAACAAAAGCCCAAGATTGCGAACAGCGACAAACAGCATGCGGTGGAGTATTCCTTTTATCTATGCCGAATTTAGCAGATTGCAGCGGGCATCGCCCTAGCCCATCGGTACGAAGTCATTAAAAACAAGGACTTGCTCACATAAATAAGGGCCGAGACGGACAAAAAAGAGGAGACCCCATGGGGTCTCCTTGAAAATCCGGTAAACCGGAGGACAGATCGTGGTTGTAGATACATGCTCCGAGGAGCGGCTTTCCGGGCGTAGAAGCAGATTAGCGCCGAATCGAACCTAATGCAATACCTTACAAAACACGATTCAAGTTATTGATTTAACTTGTTAATGCCCTTCGAATCTCAAAGCTTCGTATTTCTGGGCGCGGCGCTCGTCTTCCGACTGCGACCACTCGTTATTGAACAGTGCCGGCTCCCAACTGCCATAGCTCGGGTTCGGCAGCACGAACCAGCGTTCGCCCACCCAGCCCAGATAAGGCTTGATCGCTTGTTCGCGGCCTTCGCGGGTGTTGGCCAAAATAGTGGCCATATCGCCGATCTGGTCGCCGAATTGCATCAGTACCCGATATTCGCGGCCGATCGAGATCCGGCGGCAGCCTTTTTCCGAACCTTGCTGTTCGCAGTTGTCGACGTAATAACCCAGGCCCAGGAATTGTTTTTCATCCTTGATTGGAAAGCCGGCCTTGCGAAGGTTGTTGATGGTGGCTTCCTTCAAATGCGCGGCGCGATTGCTGACATAAAACATGGTCACGCCTCGCGCGCTGGCAGCGCGGGCGAATTCGAGCGCACCCGGAATGGCGGTGGCTTTCTCTTCCATCACCCAGTCGCTCCAGCTCACTTCGTCATAGGCAGTATGGTCGCGGATCAGGCGCGCCTGGTACGGAGAGTTGTCGAGTACGGTTTCATCGATATCCACGATGACCGCCATTGGCAAGCCTTTCGCGGGTTTTTCGCGTTCGTCCGGGGTCAGCGCATCCCAGGTCGGCGCCTTGATGGCGCGATCCAATTGCACCAGACCCGAGCGCCAGGTTTGACCGGCCAGCAATTTGTATTCGACCGACGTCTGCATCCAAAGGACTGCATTGAGATTGTCGTGCGCGGCGGTTTTGTTTTCGGCTACTACCGGCGCCGGAGTTTCGGCGGCTACTGGCGGTTTGGTTTGCACCATTTCGCAGGCACCCAGGAGCAGGACCAGAGAGCAAGCGACAAAAAGACGGGTGGTTTTCATGAATAAAAGCCTTGGTTTAAGTTTTTATAATATTAGTGAGTATGTGTGACGGTTAATTGCCCAGCAAGGCCGCAATCGCATCCATATGGGCTTTGCCGCGTTGCTTCTTCTCGGCGGTATCCCGTTCCGGGTCAGCCCCGTCGCGCAGGCAGTCGGCGGCGGGCATTTCATCCAGAAAACGGCTCGGCAGCAAATGTTCGACCGCACCCCAGCGTTTTACTTCGGCGCTATGCGAGCAATACAGGCGTTCCTTCGCACGCGTGATGCCGACGTACATCAGGCGGCGTTCTTCTTCCAGGCCACCTTCTTCAATGCTTCGTTCATGCGGCAGATTGCCGTCTTCGAGGCCGACCAGAAATACCACGCGAAATTCCAGGCCTTTGGCCGCATGCAGGCTCATTAGGCGAACCTGATTGCCGGGTTCGCCGCGATCGGCATTGCTGATCAATGCCAGTTGCGCTGCGAGTTCGCCGGGTCCGCCACCACGCGCGTCTTCGAACCATTGCGCCAGTTCTTCGAGATTCTCCTTGCGGCGCAGATAGCTTGCTTCGTCTTTGCACTGTGCGCGAATCATTGCGAGCAGACCGGATTTTTCAATCACCTTGCGGGTGAGTTCGGCCGGTGTCAGTGTTTCGGATAGATCTCGCAGCTGATGCACGATGCTGGTGAACTCATGCAGGCCCGATGCGGCGCGCGGCGTCAATTGCTTGATCATGCCGATATTGTCGGCGGCATTGGCCAGCGACAGCTCGGCGTTTTTCGCCATTTCGGCAAGCTTCTCGATCGAGGTGCCGCCGACTTCGCGTTTCGGTGCGGCGATCGCGCGCAGGAATGCCGCGTCATCGTCGGGATTGGCCAAAACGCGCAACCACGACAAGGTGTCTTTCACTTCGCCGCGATCCAGAAACGCCGTGCCGCCGGTCAGGTGATACGGAATACGCAAAAGCTGCAGCGCTTTTTCCAGTACGCGCGATTGGTGGTTCCCGCGGAACAGGATCGCGAATTCGCCCCAGGGAATTTCCTTCGCCTGTTTCAGGTAATGGATTTCGGCGGCGACACGCTCGGCTTCGTGTTCGTTGTTGGTGCAGCCCCAGATGCGAATCGGTTCGCCATCGCCATGCTGGCTCCAAAGATTTTTCAGATGCACATGCGGATTTTTTGCGATCAGCTGATTGGCGCTGCGCAGAATTCTGCCGGTGCAACGATAATTCTGTTCAAGCTTGATGACTTTGAGATTCGGATAATCCTTGGCCATCAACTCCAGGTTTTCCGGTTGCGCGCCACGCCAGGCATAAATACTCTGGTCGTCATCACCGACACAGGTCATGCGTCCATTGGGGCCGGCCAGATGTTTCAGCAAGCGGTATTGCGCGCCATTGGTGTCCTGGCATTCGTCCACCAGCAAATAACGCAGACGTTCACGCCAGGCCGGTGCCAGGTCCGGGTCTTGGTCAAGCAGCATCAATGGAATTCGGATCAGGTCATCGAAGTCGACCGCATTGAACGTCTGCAGACGCGCCTGATAACGATCATACAAATTCGCCGCTTCGCGTTCGCGTGCCGACTTGGCCAATTCAAACGCCTCGTCCGGCGACAGGCCGTTATTTTTCGCTTGCGATATCAAGCCATGCAAAGCCTGCAGCGCATCGTTTTTCAAACCGGGCGCGGACAAGTCCTTGATGATGCCGAGTTGGTCGTCGGTATCGAAAATCGAAAAGCCACGCCGCAGTTTTGC
>CAZPCE010000159.1:0-6790 GCA_964584915.1 uncultured Arenimonas sp.
CGTCCTCGCCGTCCCACGAATAAGCCATGCACCACACATCGGTTGATGCGTCGGCCGCGTAAGCATACACGCCGGTCTTGCGCAGATCGGCTGCGCTCCGGGTTTCAAAGTCGATTGATACGATCTTCACTGGCCACCCCACTGATCGGCCATAGCCTTAGCTATCCCAAGGTATGTTTCGCTGCGCTTCTTCCAGCGGTCCGCGCTCGGCGGCATCCGGTGGACGCGGGCCTCGCGCCCCTCAACGATGTCGGTCGGGACCAGCGGCGCAAGGTTCTTGAGCCACAGGCACGTAGCCTTCGTCTCGCCATGCCCGAACTGCCACGGCTGGATGATCTGATCCGGCTTTCTGATCTTGCTGGAGATAACGCTGATCGGGTTCTCCAAAGCGATGCGCTCGATTGGCGCTTCGAGGAGTGCGCGGACAAAGTCCAAGGCGCGCTGTTGCCGGCCGTCTGCAATCTTCGCGGCGAAGTGGCGCGCGCCGGACACAGCCAAGTCTGTGCAAGGCGGATGCGCAATCATCAAGTCCCAGCCGTCACCGAGGATGTCGAACACATCGCCCTGATAGTGCGGGCCAGGAACATCGGTCGCAAGCAGATCGCACGACATGGCGTCGTGGCCGCGGGCCAGAAACGCATCGCGGACACGGCCGCTATACTCACAAGCAACTAGCACTTTCATGATGTACCTTTCTCCATTCCCCTAATCGAAGCACACCACTCCACACCCTGTCAACAGGGCAGTGAAAAAATATTTTGGGTTGCCAAACGGCGGCGATCTGTGCCAGCCTTAGTGCCGCTTATCACTGGAGACGCACAAATGCTAACTTTCAAACGGCTCTATGCTGCCGGTTTCACTGAACTTGTCAGTGTTATTCCGCCGGCCGCGCCGCTATCTGAGCTATCTAAAATCACAGCAGATCAGGCGGGTAAGGCGCCTGGTCGGCAGAACGCAACCGGAACTTGGGGTGGCTACAACTGGCAGGACTATACGCCGACTGCCGGTGACATTGAGCGATGGGAGCGCAGCAACGCCAACATCGGATTGAAAGCGGCGCGCTACCCGGCGCTTGACATTGACGTGGTCAACGAGAGCTTGTCGCGCATCATCGGCGACATGGCGAAGAAGGCGCTGGGCAATGCCCCCGTCCGCGTAGGTCGGTGGCCGAAGCAGCTCTTCATGTATCGCACCGACGAACCCATCGGAAGAATGAGGCTTCGTTTCCGCGACGGCAAAGGGGTCGAACAGCTAGTCGAGCTTCTCGGTGACGGCCAGCAGTATGTCGTCGGCGGTATCCACCCCGTCACCCGCGAACCCTACTCGCTGGATCAGGACATCACGATCCGCGGGCCGGCTTGCCTGAAGAAGATCACCCGTCAAGCTATCGAAAAGTTCTTCGCCGATCTGGTCGAGACGCTGGAGATGACGGGGTGCGAGATTATATATGCCGATAAATCGCCTGAGAAGGCCGCTGAGCGCCAAAAGGTCGATCAGGCTAGTCTGGTAGCGGACGACCTGCCGAAGCTCTCAGAGGCGCTTAAATCGATCCCTAATCGGTCGGAGTATTTTCCGGATAGGGATGACTACATTCGCATGGGCTACGCGATCAAGGCCGCGGCTGGTCCGGACAACGAGAGCGAAGGCTTGGCCCTGTTCACGGACTGGGCGCTGTCGTGGGAAGACGGGGTCAATCAGGTCGAGACGATTGAGTCTGACTGGGGCCGGATGCACCCGCCGTATGAGCTAGGGTGGGAATGGATTCAGGATCAGGCTCGCCGCCACGGCTATAAACCCGAGGTCACGGAGTTCGAGGCGGTCGAGTATGACGACAGCTTCGACCTGATCGCAGGGCCGACCGAAGGGCCCGTGCAGTATTCGGACGGGGCATTGGCCTCCAGGCTGGCCCGGTTGCACGTTTCGGATATTCGATACGTTGCGGGCGGGCTTGGCTGGATCGCATGGGACGGGGTCAAGTGGGCGCGTGACGTAGCCAAGCGCCATGTAGCTTATGCGCGGGACGTTTGTTCCAAAGCATCATTTGAAGCGATGAACTCGGGGATGCCGCCGGCCAAGGGCGAACGGATCGCGGCGCGGTGTGCGTCTTACCCGGTGATCCGCAACGTTGCCAGTCTGGCCGAGTCCGACCCGGCGATGCAGGTTTCCACGGACCAGTTGGACGCGGACATCTATCTGCTCAACTGCCGCAACGGGATCGTCGATCTCAGGACTGGGGCGCTCATGCCGCATGATCGGTCGAAGCTCTGCACCAAAGTAACTAGCGTGGATGTGGACTTCGAGCGTGGCTGCCCGCAGTGGAATGCGTTCCTGAATGAAGCTTGTGACGGCGACATGGAACTGAAGGCGTATCTTCAGCGGCTGGCTGGGTATAGTGCGACGGGTAGCACTAAGGAACACGTGCTTGCCTTCGCTCATGGTTCCGGGGGCAATGGCAAAGGGACGTTCCTTGGCGCCGTAGGTGCGATCCTTGGCGATTATGCCACGGTGGCCAGTGCCGACGTTTTCCTTGCGTCGAACCAGCAGAGGCATAGCACGGAACTTGCAGCCCTGATGGGTGCGCGGCTGGTTCATGCGCAGGAGATCGATCCCAGCCGCAAGTGGGACGAAGCCAAGGTGAAGAGCCTGACTGGCGGGGACAAGATCAGCGCTCGGTTCATGCGCCAGGATAACTTCGAGTTCCTTCCGCAGTTCACGCTTGTGATCGCCGGCAATACGAAGCCAGAGATTACTAACGTCGATGACGCAATGCGGCGGCGTATGCACCTCATTCCGTTCGAGACGAAACCGGCGCGCAAGGATGTCGATCTGCCCGACAAGCTCAAGGAAGAATACCCGGCCATCTTGGCGTGGGTGGTCGAGGGCGCTCGGCTCTGGTTGGAGCAGGGGCTGAACCCACCGGCAGCAGTCCTTCGTGCGACCGAAGACTACCTTAGCGGCGAAGATGCGCTTGGAAGGTGGATCGAGGAGCGATGCGTAGCAGGTGAAGGCCGCGAGATGGGGACCGGCGAGGCGTTCGAGGACTTCCGCGAATGGTGCCGGGAAGAGAATGAAGTCAAAGGCCGCGATTGGAGCCAGCGTAAGTTCAACGCGGAGATGCGATCTCATGGGTTTGAACCGACGAGGGACAAGGCAACGCGGACGAAGAAGGTGTTCCGTGGCCTTGAGCTTCTGATCGGCGATGAAGATCGCATGGTTATTGAGGCCATGAGCGAGGATGCTGCGGCCGATTTCTTTGGTATTCAGATTTCGTTTGATCGTGATGATGATGAAGGAGACGTATTGTGAAGTATGAGAAGTTCATTTGTGGGGCTTGTGGCGCGGGATATCGCGACGAGGAAGCTGCGGGGGAATGCTACCGCGAATGCATGGGCACTCGCCCACCGACCGATGTGGTCGAACGGCCTAGCCACTACAACCAAGGGGGCATTGAATGCATCGAGGCGATTCAGGCGTCAATGAGCCACGAAGAGTTCAAAGGTTACCTGAAGGGATCAGTGCTGAAATATCTCTGGCGCTACCAGCACAAGGGCAAGCCGGTCGAGGACTTGAGGAAAGCAAACTGGTTCCTGGACCGATTGCGAGCGGTGGTTGCCGAGACTGAATAGAAAAAGGGGGCTGGTTGGCCCCCTTTTTAGTTTGGTGCACGGTTTGAGTGTGGCCGTGCATGGTTCGTGCACGGTTTGGTGCACGGTTTGATGGCGGAAATCAGCCGATGTGCACGGAGTGCACGGTTTGTCGGCGTAAGGGACAGTATAGATATGTTAAGCTGTAAACCATAAGAGCTTAACTGCTTTACATGGGGTGTTGCAGCACTAAACCGTGCACTCCGTGCCCGAGCCGCAGAAATCCTCACTTTTTCCGTGCACCAAACCGTGCACGAACCATGCACGAAGGGTGTTAAACCGTGCACGGATTTGAGAGGCCAAGTAGAAGTGCGTGGGTGCTCTCATTCGTCGCCATAGGGATCAGGCAAGTCGTCTGCATCGAGGTTATGAGAGCCGACTTGCTTGATGGGCGTGGGGGTGATGTCGATCATAGGCTTCTCTTCCACCGGCCCTAGGTTGAGTTGCCGAAGCGCGTCGAGGTGAAGCTGGTTGACGTTGACCTGCACGTTGGCTGATGCAGGGGCCGACTTATACTTGTCGGGGTTGGTCACGCCGGCCAGCCACTTGCGGGTTTCGATCTTGAGCCTGTCAGCGTTGGCGTTGAGGTTGTCGGTCTGGTCCGCGATGTCCAAACATTCATCCGCCCACTGATCCGCCGCCAGTGCCCGCGCTTGGGCAAACCGCTCTTGCCGGTCGGGGTCTTTCTTGATCCAGTGATAGAGCGAGAGGTTGCTGATGCGCAGTTCCCGCGCCAGCGCCGCCATTGTCAGGCCGCTTGCGACCTTTTCGAGCAGCGTCTGTTCGCCGATCTTGTCTAGGTTACTGGCGATTGTTCGCCGCTTGATATGTCCTGCCATGTTTCACCTGTTAGGTTGTCAGATACGAGCCGAGATATACTAGCCACAAAACAAGGTATATCCCTGCTGCGATTTTAGCGTCTCTAGCGTGGTTGCTCATAGGTAAGCCCAGGCCAACCAGAGGGTGATCGCCACAACCCATGCTAAAATCGTTTCTAAGCGTCCCTCAGCGTGTTTCATGGCGTTGCCCTAGTAACCCCTAGGACAGAGGCGAGAAGGCGCTCCACGGGGCCTGAAATCGATCTCTGTCCTGATTCATAATAGCGAACGGCGCGAGGGCTAACGCCAAGGGCTGAGGCTAGGGCAGATTGCGTCCACCCTAGCTCTTCGCGTGCTGCTTTAAACTCGGCGGGTGTCACAGGAGAAACCCCCGTGCCTTGCAAGCCTGGCGCATATGGTCTCGGGACCATCCCCAGACTTTAGCCACCGCCGAATAGGACTTGATCTGCTGCACAAGCTTTGCGTCTAGCTCTCGGCGCTGCTGCTCCAGCGCATCGAGGGCGCGGAAGATGCTGGCCGAGTCCATGCAAATCTTATCTGCGTCTGCTTTGGTCTTATCCATTGCGCATCCCCTTGTAGGATTCAATCTCAGCCCGCATCGACACGGCTGCGCCAACGGCGAGGGCCATGCGGTCGCGATGCTCTTTCAATTCCTGGTCCTGCTGCTTGATGCTCAGGCGCAAGCCCTCCAATCGTTCGCCCAGCGCCACGCAAAGCTCGACGTTCGGATTGTATCGAGCCTCTTCGATCAACGCCTGGGTGCCGAGCGCGCGATAGTCGCAGCGATCTTTTCCGCCGATCATGGTCATGTCGTTTTACCTTTCTGCTTTTCGAGTAATATCCGCACAATTCGGGGATGCTCTTCTGCGATAGTGTCGCGAAGCATATTGCTCCCCGCAATCATTGACAGGCGAAACAATCGCTCGCGCTCAATGATTGCGCTTTCTGATAGGAACCTGTTGGCCATTATGCCTCCACAATCTGCGGGCTGTGATGCTCCGCCAGTTCAAACCAATCCACAGAATTAAGGTCGAGCATGTCCCACACGAAACCATTTCCGCCTTGAGGCGCGCCAATCAATTCCTCGACGTATTGCTCTACGTCCTCGCGGCAAAGCTCTGGCGTGATCTCTGCACCATCCTCCGCCATGTTAGCCCATTGATCGCCAAACCAAAGATTGACGGTCCAGGTTGCGGCATTGCGCCAGCCATTGCACGTATTGTCTGACATAAGTTTTCCTTTCCAATTAGGCCATCAGCCAATGCTGGCCCGCCTGGTTGCGGAAGCGGGCCAGTGGGGGCGGGTGGTCAGTCTAGGTCGTCCGCGTTCTCAATCAGCGTATCCGCCATGTCCCGCGCCGTCCAAGCGGTAATCCAAATGCCGCTAACATAGATTCTCTCGTCGTCGGAGTATCCATCTGCCGCGGCTATAAGCGCCTCGGCTTTACGCAATGCTCGCTCTTTCCGTGTCATGGTCTTTCCTTTCTTACAAACTAGCAGCGATGCAGGCTTGATCGCCAGCACAAGCATCGCGGGTGTCGGACTCAATAAGATACCAGGCGATTAGGATTGCGACGATTGCGGCAATAATGCGGTGCGGCTTTGTCATGATGAATTACTCCTATCAGTAAGCTTCGCATTCAAGCTGGAACGTGTGGCCAGTCACCGCTCGCTGGATAGGCGTGACAACCACAACGCCATCACTGGCGATAAGGCGGTGCGTCTGCATTTCGCGTAGACGTTCCGCATCCCGTCGTTTGATCGTGACGCAGACTGCCGCGCCGTCCTCGTTAAGATAGGGAAGCTGGAGAATGTAGAGCGTGTCGTTAGCCATGATTTTGCACTCCTTTCGTTTCGATGCCCTGATCATACGGGAACAATGTTCCCCCTCAATTGCTAATCGACGAACGACATGGAGCATTGAAAACAAAAGATAAAACGTAACGACAAACGCCCGGCCTTCACGAATATGCGCTTCACCGGCCATGCCTAGTTTTGCGTCTCTGCGCGGTGGAGACGCATACGAACAGCGTTCGTATCTCGCGCACCTCTGACCCGATTTGCCAAGCCCGTAAAACGCCTTAACACCATTTGCCCTTTGCAAAGTATTGGAAATCAAAAGATATCTTATCTGTACGCGCCCAGGCGCGCGAGGGTATCTTGATTTTTACCCCCCCGCCCCCCGCCAGTCGCGGGGGGTGGCGTGCGTATAACCTGACAGACACCAATTTATGGCCAAAACCCCCCTACCCCGGCCTTTCGCAAAATGCGGCCCCTCGAAAAATTTTATAATTTTCGGGCTTGATTA
>CAZPCE010000160.1:0-6737 GCA_964584915.1 uncultured Arenimonas sp.
CGGATTTTCTTGCCGAGCAGGTGCAAAGACAGGAGCCGATCTACGGCGTTTCCACTGGATTCGGCAGCAATGCCGACAAGCTTCTTGGTGCTCACCGCGTACGCCAACCGGATCATTCCGATGAATCCGTGCTGGAAGAATTGCAGCGTAATTTAATCGTCACCCATGCGGTTTGTGTCGGCGAACCCTTCGGCGCCGATGTCGTGCGCGCCATGCTGGTGATTCGCATCAATACCTTGATGCGCGGTCATTCCGGCATACGTGTTTCCACCTTGCAGGCCCAGGTGGCCATGTTGAACGCGGGTATCGTTCCCGTGGTGCCGCAAAAAGGATCTGTGGGTGCCAGTGGCGATCTGGCGCCGCTGTCGCATCTGGCCATCGTGTTGCTCGGTGGTGGCGAGGCGTTTTATGAAGGCGAACGTTTGTCGGGAGCCGAAGCACTGAAGCGAGCGGGTTTGCAGCCGATTCGTTTGTCGCACAAGGAAGGTCTGGCACTGAATAACGGCACTGCGCAAATGCTGGCAACCGGCGTTCTGGCGGTCAACAAACTCGATGAGATTCTCGACGCCGCCGATGTCGCCGCCGCGATGACCATCGATGCATTCGCAGGCCGCGTGCGCGCATTCGACGAACATGTGCATGCATTGCGTCCGCATCCGGGGCAGGTGCATGCTGCAAAACATCTGCGTGAACTGCTGGACGGCTCGACCCTGTCGGACATCGCCTATCACCTGGTGCCCAAATTCAAATCGTGGCAACCGGAAAGCTGGGGTTCCGAAGCGCATGCCACCTTGGCCTTCGATATCGCCTGGGACTGGGTGCCGTTGAACCAGCGCCATGGTCGCGAACGTTTTTATCAACGCTTCAAGCCGTTTCGTGGTGGCAAGAAGCATCAGCCGCAGGATTCCTATTCGCTGCGTTGCATTCCGCAAGTGCATGGGGCGGTACGTGACGCGATCGAGCAGGCCAAGCGCGTCCTCGACGTCGAGCTGAATTCGGTCACCGACAATCCCTTGGTGTTTCCGGATTTTGAAAATCCGCGCCATATCGAAGACCAGGTGGTATCGGCCGGCCATTTCCATGGCATGCCGCTGGCCTTGGTGATGAGTTACGTGAAAGCCTCGATTCCGGTTTTGGCGAGCATTTCCGAACGACGGTTGAACAAGTTGGTGGATCCGGCGACCAACGATGGTTTGCCGCCGTTTCTGATCGGAAACGAAGACGCGACCGAATCCGGTTTCATGATCGTGCAATACACGGCCGCTGCCATCGTCAATGACCTGGCATCCCGTGCACATCCCGCCTCGGTATACTCCATCCCGACCAGCGCGAATGCCGAGGACCACGTCTCGATGGGCGCGAACGAAGCCCGTCACGTGCTCGAAATGACACAGGATCTTGCCCATGTGATTGCGTTGGAAATCTATACCGCGGCACAGGCGCTGGATTACCGTCGCGACATGATAAATGCGGCACGCGAGCTGGCAAGGAATTCCGATGCTGCGGCCTTGGCAGAAAAAATCCAGAACTCGCCTTTGCAAACATCGCCTGACCATGCCGTTTTCATGCAGGAAGTGGAAGCATTGCGGGTTGAGCTTGCGAACGCTGAAGAGTTTCAAGCCAGCAAGGCGGTGCGAGCCGTATGGCAGCGCTTGCGTCGAGATGTCTCTTTCATGGCGAAGGATCGCGCGATGGATGTGGATATCCGCGCCGTATTGTCGCTGTTCGACCAGGGTGAATTGCTGATGGCGGCAAAATCCAGCGACTATGCAGGCACTTGAGCCTAACTGATTTCTACCGCGATACTGACGCGGTTGCGCCCCTTGTTTTTCGATATGTACAGCGCTTCATCGGCTTGATGCAGCGCCTGGTCGGGGCTCAGGTATTTGTCGTTGGTAATCGAGATAATGCCGAGGCTGGCGGTGATGGTAATCGTTTGCGTGCCGATCTGGATTCTTTCTTTCTCGATTCGCGACCTTAGTTCTTCGGCAATCAAGGCCAGTTTTTCGGAATTCACGTTGGGTACGACGGCAACGAATTCCTCGCCGCCGAATCTCGCGACGATGGCGTTGTAGCCGGTCAGTGTCATCGTGATCGTTTTCGAGAGTGATCGCAGGCAATCGTCGCCGGCAAGATGGCCGTAGGTGTCGTTTATTTTCTTGAAGTAATCCAGATCGATCAGCATCAGGCCCAGTGGCTGATGGCGTTCGGTCGACTGCCGCAGCATTTGTTCAAACACTTCGCGGAAATGCCGGCGGTTATACAGCCCGGTCAATGCATCGCGCTGGTTGGATTCGCGAAGCCGTTTGTTGGCATCGGCGAGTTGCTCCAATGCCATGCTCAATTCGGAAGTGCGTTTGGCGACATTGCTTTCCAGTTTTTCGTTCGCTTCGTAGACGATTTTGACGTTTTCATTGCGCAGGTTGGCGTAACGGTAGGCAAGCGCGAACGAAAGCAGGATCATTTCAAGAGCGGAACCGATCTGAATGCCGTACTCGGTGATAAACACTTTCGGCAGTATTCCGAATGAAACCGAGGCGTAAATGAAAGTGCCGATCAGCAACGCGGCCCAGGCGATCAGGAACAGACGAGCAGGGCGGTAGCCCTGTCTGATTGCGATGAATGCCTGGGTCAATACGAATATGATTCCCGGGAAAACGGTGTAGGTAGTCACTTTCACCGCAGTGGCGTAATCGATGAAAAACGACGCGAGTCCCATGAGGCTGTAAAAGGCGATGAAGCCAATGCCGATGCGATTCGCAATCGCCGACATTTCACGCATGTTCAAAAAAAGTCTTGCGAACTGGTGCATCGCGAGCTGCGAAAAACACATGGACAGCGGTATTGCATGGTTCGCGAGCCAGGGATTATTCGGCCAGAGGTATTCGAAAGCCAGTCCGTTCAGGCAAAACAATACCAATCCAAAGCCGCTGATGTGCATCATGTACCAGAAGTGGTTCTGGTCCCGCAAAATCATCCAGAGAATGAGGTTGTAGCAGAACAAGGCAAACAGAATGCCGTTGTAGATGCCGATGCCAAATTGCGCGTCGCGTTCCATTTCGGCAAATGCGCTGGGCGTGTAGACCGCCAGCGGAGCCTGGATCGAACTTTTGCTAGATGTGCTGACCAGCAATTCCACCTGTGTTTTTTGTGGCAGATCGATCCAGAAGTTGGGCTGGCGATAACGTATTGCACGTGCCGAAAACGGTTGCATGTCGCCCGAGGTCAGGTGCTCGATGTGGTTGTCCGGATAGCGGACGTAAACGTCCACGTAATCAAGCAAGGGGTACTGCAGCACAAGCAGCCAGCGTTGTTCGGTGTTGTCCTGGTTGAAAAGATAGGTATGGAACCAGTAGGAGCCCTTGCTGAATCCGAACGTCGCGTTGCCATTCGGAAGCGCTTTGAATTTGTTCGCTTTGGCCATATCGAACATTTGCGTCTTGTCGATCTGGCTTTCGCGGTCGTGAAAATATTTCACGTACGGCGAGAGTTCGATCTTGCTTCGGCCTGCTTCGAGAACCACCACGTTGTTTTGCGCATATGCCCTGGCAGGCATTAGTAAAAGCGCGCACAACATCAGTAGTGGCATCAAATATCGAAACATGGAGTTACCGGCGTTCCTTGGACCCGTTCACATTATGACGTGGCCTGCATTTTGTCACTCATTAGAGCGCATATTGCTTGACAATGTACTAATGCGCTATTACATTAGCGCAATGAAAAAACGAGATATCACCCCGGAAGTGCCGTTGAAACAAGGCCTTGAAGCCTTGGCTCAGGCTTTTGCGGCGCTTAAAAGCCCGGCCGATATCAAGGCGTTTTTGCAGGATTTGTGCACCCCGGCCGAGATGGAGGCTTTGGTGGATCGCTGGCAAGTTGTGCCGTACGTGATCAATGAAATACCGTATCGTGAAATTCACGAGCATACCGGTGTCAGCGTGACCACGATCGGACGCGTTGCCCGTACTTTGAATACCGGCGCAGGCGGCTATCAGGTCGCAGCCAAGCGCCTGGGCATCACAAAAACAAACCACTAACTTTTATTAAAACTGGAATTCGTCATGCGCTCGCACGACCGTTTACGTATCGCTATTCAAAAATCAGGCCGTTTATCGGATCCCGCCCGTGACTTGCTCACCCGAGCCGGGCTTCAATTCCGTGAAAGCCGCGACCGGCTGTTTTGCTATGGCGAATCCTTGCCCATCGATTTGTTGCTGGTGCGGGACGACGATATTCCGGGACTGATTGCCGAAGGCGTCTGCGATCTCGGCGTAGTCGGGCAAAATGTGCTGGAAGAACAGGCGGCGGAACGGACTTCGCAGGGCCTGGATGCCGCTTTCAAGGTAATCAAGCCATTGGGTTTCGGGCGTTGCCGTTTGTCGGTCGCGGTTCCCAATGAGTGGGAGGGAGCCGATTTGTCGCGCTTGAACGGTACCCGCATAGCGACGAGTTATCCCAACTTGCTGAAACAATGGATTGCCGAACAAAAGCTGGATGCGGAAGCCGTATTGTTGTCGGGTTCGGTGGAAATTGCACCGCGTCTTGGCAAAGCCGAAGCGATTTGCGATCTGGTTTCGTCCGGCGCAACGCTGGTAGCGAATCAACTGAAAGAAGTCGCCGTGATTCTACAAAGCGAAGCCGTGTTGGCCGGACCGGCAAAACCCTTCGGCGACGAGCGCGCCGATCTGGCCGCGATGTTGTTGCGCCGTCTTGAAGGCGTGTTGAGTCTGCGGGCCAGCAAATTGGTGTTGTTTCAAAGCCGCCGCATGTTGCTGCCCGAGCTGATGAAATTATTGCCCGATGCCGAGCTGCCTACCGTAATGAGTCTTGAAGGGCGGGCGGAAGAAGTCGGCGTACAAGTCCTTTGCCGCAGTGCGATGACCTGGCAACGGCTCGAAGACATGAAGCGAGCGGGTGCGTCCAATCTGTTGGTATTGCCGGTGGAGCAAATGCTGGCATGAAAACTTTTATCTGGAATGAATGCAGTGACTCACTGAGGCAAGAATTATTGCAAAGGCCGGTGCAGTCCATACAAAATGAATTGGCTGAAAACGTTGCGCGCATCATCGACCAGATAAAGGCCGATGGCGATACGGCATTGAGAGCATTAACCCGCCGCTTCGACGGAATTGAACTTCCTTCCTTCAAAGTGACGGAACAGGAATTCAAACAGGCCGAAGCATTCGTCAGTGAAGAACTTAAATCCGCCATGCTTGATGCCAAGCAACGGTTGCAGTTATGGCACGAAGCCGGAAAACCGTCCGAGTTCGAGATAGACACTGCGGAAGGCGTGCGCTGCGGAAGAATTTTGCGCGGCATCAATACCGTTGGTTTATATGTGCCGGCAGGTACCGCGCCGTTGCCGTCGACCGCATTGATGCTGGGCGTGCCCGCAAGCATTGCACAGTGCGACGAGGTCGTTCTTAGCACGCCGGTGCGCAGCAATGGCGAGGCCGATCCCGCCGTTTTGGTCGCTGCAAAATTATGCGGTATCACGAACGTCTTCAAGATCGGAGGCGCGCAGGCGATCGCAGCAATGGCGTTTGGAACCGAAACTGTTCCGCGTTGCGACAAGATTTTCGGGCCTGGCAATAGTTACGTGACTCAGGCAAAACAGCTGGTATCAACGATGGCCGGTGGTCCTGCCATAGATATGCCGGCAGGCCCGTCGGAAGTTCTCGTGATTGCGGATGCCGGAGCAAATCCGGCATTTGTCGCTTCGGATTTGCTGTCGCAGGCCGAGCACGGCCCGGATTCGCAAGTCGTCTTGTTGAGTAATTCGGCAGAACTGATCGACAACGTGGCACTTGAAGTGCAAGCCCAACTCGCCAAACTTCCACGCGAAGCCATCGCGGAAAAAGCGCTGCTCAATTCCCGCGCAATTTTAGTCGAGAATATTGCAGCTGCGATTGAGATAAGTAATTCATACGCGCCGGAGCATCTGATTCTTGCGCTTCGCAACCCACGCGAATATTTATCGAAAGTGAAATCGGCGGGATCGGTTTTTCTCGGAGATTATGCGCCTGAATCATTGGGCGATTATTGCTCGGGAACCAATCACGTCTTGCCGACCAACGGAGCTGCCCGTGCCTATAGCGGCGTCAGTGTAGCCAGCTTCCAGAAAAGCATCAGCATCCAGACAGTTAGCCAAAAGGGATTGAATACGATTGGCCCCTGTGCGATCACCATGGCCAAAGCGGAAGGCTTGCAGGCACATGCCAATGCCGTTTTGTTGAGGATGGGAAAACCATGAGTGTGCTTGATCTGGTTCGCGAAGACTTGCGTGAATTTGCCGGTTACGCTTCCGCACGTCGCGCGAATGTGACAGGAAATATCTGGCTGAACGCGAATGAATCGCCATGGACCAACGATGCCGACAAGGGCTTGAATCTGAATCGTTATCCCGAGCCGCAACCGCAACAATTGGTAAAACGATTGGCTGAACTTTATGGCGTTGATTCGGCAGGCTTGATGATTACCCGTGGCAGCGATGAAGGCATTGATCTGTTGACCCGCGCCTTTTGTAAAGCCGGGCAGGACGGTGTGTTGATAGCACCGCCGACTTTCGGCATGTATGCCGTCTGCGCCCGAGTGCAAAATGCCATGGTATTCGAAGTACCCTTGATCGATGGCGAGACGCAATGGCAATTCAATCTTCCCGCCGTGCTGGAAAAAATCCGCCAGGAACCCATCAAGTTGGTCTTCGTATGCACACCCGCCAATCCCACTGGCCAGTC
>CAZPCE010000161.1:0-6655 GCA_964584915.1 uncultured Arenimonas sp.
AGCCGATATGGTTGGAGCGGTGGTATCGCCGGAACCCGCACCTTGATTCACCCAGATCGGTGCGGACCATAATCGGTCGCCATCCGATTCGGTCACGGCGGCATAGTAAAAATGCGCACCCGCCGTCGGGGTAATCGACGTGCTGCCTGCGCCTTCGAACAATTGCGTCACGGTGCCGTTGCGGCCCGGTACGCCCTCGAAAAACTGCACGCGTGCGGCGGTGCCGCCGACCGTGCTGGCGTAGTTCGCGGTCAGCGAAAGGCTGCCGTTGTTGCTGATGGTTTGACCCATCACCTGGCCATTGGCGGTCAATACCAACTGCGCATTTTTGTCTTCCGATGCAAACGTGCGACGCGCTTTCAATGCATCGACAAAATTCGCGACATTCAATGTGACGCCGTTCGGCAGTAACACGCCGGTACGGTTGCGAAAACTCAAACCCCAGTTTGCACAATGGTTGTCCTGGTTAGTGGTCGGCGCAACCTTGTAGCCGCGTTCCAGCAAAACGTTCCATGCGCTGGTGTAAGTGCTGCGGCCGGTTTCGGTTTCGGTGGTATTGGTTGAAAACGCGGAGCTGTTCAATATCTCGGCCAGCACCATCACGTCGGCACCGTTCGCGTCGTATTTCATGCCGGTGCCGCCGATGGCGAACTGGCTGCTGGAGGGATGGTTGAACTGGCCGATCCAGCCGCGTTGTTTCATCACGGCATAGAGATTCGCGTAATCCGACTTGATGGTGGCGACGCTGCCGATCAATTGGTTGCTGGCGTTGTATTCCCAACTCGGCAAGGCATCCGGATTGATGATGTTGAGATGGCCACCGTTGCTGATAACCCCCCATTCGTTGCCGTAAAGCGCAAGAAAACCCGGATGCGCGTTGCGGTAATTCGTCGCGGCAGTCAGGCCGGATGCAAACAGATTATTCGCGGTCGCCGGGCTGGCTGCGGTATTGGTGCCGGTGGAACCGTCATACATGTGGTTGTGTTCGGAGGCCAGCAGAAAATCGCCGCCGGCCTGCGTTTGCATCATGGTGTAGGCATCGGTCGGACCAAAGCTGCCGGCCTGCGGTGTTTCTGCGCCGCCGCAACTCGCTACCGGTGTGCCACCATCGCTGTGATTGGTCTGGCTATGCAAATTGCCGTAGTAAATCGTGTAAGGCAGTGTGCTCGCGCCGACGGATTTGATACCGACGACGGATTTGTTGCGTGCTTTCGCACCATGCGGCAAGCCCGTAAACGAAGGCATGGTTGGCGAAGCCATATTGCCGATGCGAATGTCAAAACGCTGTTCGACCAATTCATTGCGGCCCAATGCGAATGAGCGTTTTGCACGTTCGGCACGCGAAAGATTTTTTTCTTCATCCAGCATCACCGAAGGAACGGCGCGCAAACGCAAAGTATAAAAACCCGCTTTCAGGACACCGCCTTTGCTGTCGCGACCATTCCAGTTGAAACGGTACAAACCACGACCATCGTTCAACGGGGTTTCACCCAACCAGCGCTGCACGACTTTGCCTTGCGGAGACACCACGTCCAGTTGCCAGGTACCCATGGTCGGATAGGCGCCCGCCGGAAAATCAAAACTCACTGCAATCGGATATTGTCCGACGGCATTGGCTTGAAACGACGCGGACAATTGCGCATCGAATTCGTAATGATCGGGCAGACGGATTAGACCTTCTTTATTGCCGCCGGCAGCGGAAGCAGAAACCGCAGCAGCAAGACAGAGAGGCAGCGCCAAACGGCGTGGCCATGAGCGATGTGACATTGTGGAGTCCCCTGGAGAAATTATGATTAGATTTGTTGCAGTGCAAAAATAACGGCCAGACAATGCCTAGCCGTGAAGTGCGGCGCGATTATGCACCTGAAAAGTGACATAAATTGAACAAACCTGTGACAAAACGCACATTTTTTTATGCTGCTGCGCAACATTCAATAACTTGCGTTTACTAGCTCGAATTTAGGTTTGGTTCAGGGCAAAAAGTCTGTTCAGCTTCGATGAAATGACAGCTCACTCGAGACGTCTGTTGGCGGATGAATCCCCATGCACTGGCATGGCAACAAAGCACGCTTGATGCATGTCCGTTTTAAGTTTGCCAACCTCGTATTGCGAAAGACGCATGCTCAACGGCATGGTTTTTTGGAATAACGAAAAATGAATCTTCAGCATGGCAAGCCGACATTTATCAGCATGAATGTTCTATTTACGGCTACATGGCTTGTGCGTGCCAACGCACGGATGGTTTGTCTTTGGCGTCCTAAGCTGAAAACCTGATTCAAAAAGCGAGGCTCTTATGACAATTCATTCCGGTAATAAAAATACTATTGATGTCGAGCAGGAAACTCCGGTTTCCGCCGCCGATCTCGAAAATGGCGATGACGCGCCCTATCAACTCGAAATCGCCGCCATGCAGGACGATGAAAGCATCGATCTCGATGATGCACTCGATGACGACAATGAAAATCCGGTAAGCCACACACTGATCGATGCCGCCGAAAATTCCGGCCCCGAGGAAATTCGCGATACGCAGGAACTGGAAGGCGAAGAGCAGGAAGGCAAAGATCGTACAGGCAGTTTGAGCCCGCTTTATAACGAAACCTGAAACACTGCCACGCAGAAAACAAGCGAACCAAAAAAGGAATTATCAATGAAAAATGTTACCCGTGCCGCAATGGCCGCCCTGCTCCTGTCTTTCAGTGCAGGCGGATTTTCCCAGCAAGACAACGTTCCCGAACCGGTAGCCGTTGTTTCGGACGTTACCGTCGCGACGCAAGCTGCCGTTAATCCGGCTGCACTCGAGTATTCCAATAAATGGCGCATCAAGTTCGATAACCGAACCGACTCTTCCGGCGAGCTGGTGTTTCTGTTTGCGCTTCAAAACAAACAGCCCATCAGCATCAGCGTGTCGGTCGCCAAGGGCCTCAGCGAAAACGATATTGCAAAGATGGTGGAAAACGCGCTTAAAAAGAATGCGCCGCGCGGCATCAAGGTCGAACGTGATGATGGCGAAGACGTATTGGTCAAATACAAGCAACGTTTCAGCCTGACGTTGCTGACCAACACCGTAACCGATCTCGATACCAAACTCGTCAAGGAATAGGAAAGATTCGCGGCCAAACATGCCTCGAGCGACAAGGCTGCAGATGCCGATACATCCAAATCCGCATCTGTCACCGATTCCGCATCGACCGGCAACCCGAAAGCCTGATATCCCAAACGCATATTGACTTGATAGAGCAGGCGCCGAAAGGCGCCTTCTTTTTATCCACGGTTTAATACAGCGAATAGTGCGATGCCGTCACTCCGTGCAGACAGCCAGGACGCATCCCCGCAACCAGCGGTGCGCAGCGTCGCCATCCATGCGCGGATGCCAAAGCATCGACACAGTGAACTCCGGTGTCGATACCGGCAGCGGAAAACTATGCATTCCACCCCGCAGATTTTCGGTGTGTCGCCGTGGCACGGTGGCGATCAAGTCCGAATCCCGCGCCAGTACCAATGCCGCGGAGAAACCGGAAACAATCGTCGAGATTTCCCGCGTCAAACCGACGGCATCCAATGCTTCATCCGGGTCGCCTTTTTCAAGGCCTTTTCGCGAAACAAGAATATGCCTGCCGGCGGCATAACGCTCGGCTGTTATTTTACCTTTGCACAGTGCATGGCCCATTTGCACCGCCCCAACCAGGCGGTCACGGAAGAGCGCGCGTGTACGAACTTCCGGTCCGGTCGTTTCATCGACGACGCCGGTTTCAAGATCGACGCTTCCATCGCGAAGTGCCGCGCTGCTCTTTTCGGTCTTCTGCACGAAACGAATTCTCACGCCGGGTGCTTCGTCGTGAATGCGGGCAATGAGTGTTGATCCGAAGTTTTCCACGAAGCCATCGCTTGTCCGTAAAGTGAATGTCCGGACAAGCTGTTTGAGTTTCAGTATCTGTGCAGGACGTAAAACCGATTCAGCCCCCTGCACCAGCTGCGCGACTTGTTCGCGGATTTCCAGCGCTCTGGGCGTCGGAACTAGACCGCGCCCTGCCCTGACCAACAGGGGATCGCCCATCGTTTCACGCAGTCGCGCCAAGGCACGGCTCATGGCCGAGGGACTTAATCGCAAGCGCCTGGCCGCACGCGCAACACTGCCTTCGGTGAGCAAGACGTCCAAGGTAATCAGTAGATTCAGGTCAGGCATCGACATGCGCAAAAACTAGCACAATTTATCGAATATGTGGCGTCGAATGCACTTGTAAATTGCAAATGCTGCGTCTTCCGCCATGCCAAAAAGTGACAGAGAATTTCCAGCATCACATCCTGTGGCGCGAATATGATGGTTTTCAGGTCAGCCCCTGCGGCAAACAATGCGGATGGCAACGCCCCGACCAAGGGTGAGCGTGGCGTTTCGGTTCGTTGGGTAATCGCCAGCCTGGCGCTGTCGATGCTGCTGTCTTCGCTGGGCACCAGTATTGCCAATGTCGGTTTGCCTACATTGGCGCAGGCATTCAATGCGTCTTTCCAGCTCGTCCAATGGGTGGTGCTGGCCTATCTGCTCGCCGTCACGACGCTCATTGTCAGTGTCGGGCGGCTGGGTGACATGATCGGACGGCGACGCCTTCTATTGACCGGAATAATGCTGTTCACCGCCACTTCGGTAGGTTGCAGTGTCGCTCCGACACTGGGATGGCTGATTGCCGCCCGCGCGCGGCAGGGCTTGGGTGCGGCCATCATGATGGCCCTGACGGTGGCCTTCGTGGCGGAGGCAGTGCCAAAAGAAAGAACCGGTAGCGCCATGGGTCTGTTGGGAACCATGTCGGCCATCGGTACGGCAATGGGTCCTTCGCTGGGCGGCTTCTTGATTGCCGGCCTGGGTTGGCGATCCCTTTTTTACATCAATCTGCCGCTGGGCGCGCTCACTTTCGTCCTTGCCTATTTTCATTTGCCAGCCGACCGCCAAAACGCGAAAGCGAGTCGTTCCGGCTTCGACATCATCGGCACCTTGCTGCTCACCCTGACGCTGGCCGCTTACGCGCTCGCCGTTACCTTGGGGCATGGCAGTTTCGGGCCGGCGAATGTCGTCTTGTTGCTGATGGCGTTTTCAATTGGCGGCGTGTTTTTGCTCGCACAAAGCAAAGCCGAATCACCGCTGATCCCTCTGGCAATATTTCGTCATTCGACCTTGCGTGCCGGATTCATCATGAGCACATTGGTCACGACGGTTGTCATGGCAACACTGGTGGTGGGTCCGTTCTATCTTTCCGGGGCACTGTTGCTCGATACCACCCATGTCGGACTCGTCATGTCGTGTGGTCCGATTATTGCTGCCCTGACGGGTGTGCCAGCCGGTCGACTTGTGGACCGCTTCGGTGCGCATCGCATGGCCATTGCCGGGTTGGTCGGTATGGCGATCGGCACCTGCATTCTGCCGATGCTGCCGACGAGTTTTGGCGTGCCCGGTTATGTCGTGCCGCTCGTTGTCGTCACTGCCGGCTACGCATTATTCCAGGCGGCGAACAATACCTCGGTGATGACCCACATCGGCGCCGATCAGCGCGGCGTCGTCTCGGGCATGCTGAATCTGTCGCGCAACCTCGGGCTGATTACTGGGGCATCGGTGATGGGAGCCGTTTTTGCATTCGCAACGAAGTCGAAAGACATCAATCACTCAAGTCCCGATGCCATCGCCTACGCAATGCAAATCACTTTTTTGCTTGCTTGGGTTCTGATTGTATTGGCACTGTTAATCGCAATCACGACTCGCAAGGTAGCGGGCAATTCTTCAGCCGAGAAGAACAGGCAGGCATGAACGTCATGGCGAATCGACATGACGGGAGCGAGCCCATCATGCCGGAGGGAACAATGACCTAAGACAGTGTCTTGCCCTTTTACGGGCATGCTATAAAACGTTCCGAAAGAGTACTTCTGCCCGCATCGAACAATGTCCGGGCCTTTGGTAACAAAAGGGGAAAATCATGAAATGGCTTCGTCGTATTTTTATCGTATTCGCAGTTCTGGTATTGGCTGTCGTCGGCTATGCGATGTCGACGGCCATTGGCACCGAAAATCCGGTCGGCTTCCAGATTTCGCGTGCGACTGACGCCAACGGAAAACCCTTTGCCGTGGGCGTGTGGTACCCGACCCAAGCGAGTCCGCGACCGACGACATTTCTTGGCGGCCTGATGATGAATGTGGCACCCGATGCTGCGGTATCGGGAAAAAACCTGCCACTCGTGGTGATTTCGCACGGGAATGGCGGAGGCCCGGCAAGCCATGCCGATTTGGCCCTGTCGCTGGCAAATGCCGGCTATGTCGTCGCCGCGCCGATGCACACCGGCGACAATTATGCCGATCAAAGCGCTGCCGGTTCGATCAATTTATACAGCGGACGCAATCAGGAATTGCGCGCGACGATTGATTTCATATTGAAGCAATGGCCCGGCCACGAAAGTATCAATCCAGATCGCATCGGTGCGTTTGGATTGTCTGCCGGTGGGTTCACGGTGTTGACGGCAATAGGTGCGCAGCCTGATCTCAGCATCGTTCCGAAGCATTGCAGTGAATCGCCCGAATTCGTGTGCGATGCACTTCGTTTCGCCAAATCACCCCTGGTAAATGCCAATACGAAAGACTGGGGGAATCCTTTCCAGTCCGATGCAAGAATCAAGGCGGC
>CAZPCE010000162.1:0-2102 GCA_964584915.1 uncultured Arenimonas sp.
GATTTCGAACCCATCCGGATATCGTCATCGCGATCCACCATCGCATACCAGGTGTCATAGCCTGTCGTCCAAAGCAGATTGGCGCAGAAAAGCAACCAGGCCTCATGCGGAATCCTGCCCTGGATCGCGGTGAAAGCCATCGGGATTCCCCACCCGAACGCGATACCCAGGTACACCTGTGGTAGATAGGTGTAGCGCTTCAAAAACGGATAGCTTGCCGCCAGAAAAATCGCGATCACGCTCATATAGATCGTCAGCGTATTGGTCAGGCAAACCAGCCCGAAAGCGATCAGCATCAATACGCAAAACAAAACCATCGCTTCGCGCGAAGAGACCTTGCCGGTCGCCAGCGGACGTTCCTGCGTGCGCTTTACTTGGCCATCCAGCCAGCGATCGGCGTAATCGTTCACGATGCATCCGGCCGAACGCGTCAGCCAGACGCCCAGCGTAAACACAATCATGATCTTGAGCGGCGGCAGGCCGTCGGCCGCCAGAAACAGCGCCCACCAGGTGGGCCATAGCAGCAAGAGCACGCCAACCGGTTTATCGCCGCGAATCAATGCCCAGTAATGCGGTGCACGTTCACGGGCCCAGGCTTGCAGTTGTCGGCTTTTTGTCATGGCACTAGATTAACGGAAGATCGAGTGATCAACGAGTCTTGCACAGGCTATACTTTTGGGCACTGGATTCACTCGATCAAGGGAAACGCGCCATGAGTAACGGTCAAGGTTCTGCCGGCAACGTGATCGCCGCCATTTGCAGTTTTTTTATTCCGGGTCTGGGGCAGTTGGTGCAAGGCCGAATTCTGTCGGCCATTTTCTGGTTCCTGTTCGCCTGCATCGCGTTCGGCATTACCTGGCTTATCACCTTGAGCCTGCTGCCGTTTGGCTGGTTTGTGGTCAGCGTGTTGTCCTGCATCAATGCCGCGGTTTACAAAGCGAAAGACTGATTGCATCGGGCATAGTCAAAAGAGTTTTTCGAAGCCGGGCGTCATCGTCCGGCGGAATCCTTCTTCGGTACGGACCAGAAACAGCGCTGCGATATCGTGCCGTAATGCATAGGCGTAGCCTTCTTCCGGGCCCAGGATGCTCAATGCGGCCGCGGTCGAATCCGCCGTGATGCAGTCGTCGGCGACGACCGTAACCGAGGCCAGTGCATGCGTGACCGGAGCCCCGGTGCGCGGGTCGATATGATGCGAATAACGCTTGCCGTCGAGCTCGTAGAATTTCCGGTAATCGCCCGATGATCCCGATGCCTGGTTATTCAATACGATAATCATCGCCATATCGTCGTTGCTATCAGGTTTTTCGATGCCGACTCGCCAGCCATCCTGACCGGAACGGTGGCCACGGGCACGAAGTTCGCCGCCATGCTCGATCAGAAAATTATGGATGCCGGCGTTTTCCAGATAACGCGAGATTTGATCCACCGCGAAACCCGGTGCTATCGAGGACAAGTCCAGCGACAGTCCGCCGGGTTGCCGCGCGCTTTTCGTGGCGGCATCCAGTTCTATTTTTTGCCACCCTATTCTCTGGCGTGTTGTTGCCAGTGTTTCTGCATTGGGAGTCGTGCGGTATTTCGGGCCGGGACCGAAGCCCCACAAATTGACCAATGGACCAACCGTGGGATCGTAAGCGCCGCCGCTATCGCGAGCGAGCGCGAGCGATTTTTCAAGCACGCCGAATAATTCCGGAGGCAATGTCTGCCAGCTATTCGCGTCGGCATGGTTGAAACGGCTCAGAGCCGAATCCGGTTTCCAGGTGCTCATTTGTGCATCGACGGTATCGAGTTGTTGCTGGATACCTCTCTGCAATTCTTGCAAATCCGGTGATTGTTTGGGGCGTACGAATTTGACCGTCCACGTCGTGCCCATCGCTTCGCCGGACAAGGTTTCGATGCGCGAAGTGCGGATGCTGGCACAGGCAGCAAGCGAACACAGAACGACGGTGATCAATAAGCGGAGCATTTTGTACCCAAAAATTAAATCGTAGGAGGCCCCTTGGGCCCGACGATAAGATCACCCGCAAGTCGCCCGCAAGCGGTCTCCTACTGCGGCAATACTTCAAACGTGGCGACATAGCTCAGGCGACGCTGTTTTGCCT
>CAZPCE010000162.1:2202-4280 GCA_964584915.1 uncultured Arenimonas sp.
TACTGCGGCAATACTTCAAACGTGGCGACATAGCTCAGGCGACGCTGTTTTGCCTGCGGAATACTGGTCTTGTCGTCGGTGCTCGTTACTTCAAGCCAATAGCGACCGGCGCTGGGCCAGGTCACGCTGAATGCGCCGTCGGCATCGCTGGTAGCGCCGATTTCATTTTGTTTCGCACGATAGCGGCTGCCTTCCGGAATGATTTCCACTTTGAGGCCTGCTGCGGGTTTGCCGTCGATCACGAGTTTGAAGTTTGCGGTTTCACCTGCAAATAAGTCGTTCGGATGCGTGACCGGGACCAGCTCCAGGCCGAGACCACTGGTTTTCAATGCCGATGGTTTTCCGGCGGTGACAAATGTTTCCACCCGCGACTGGCTTTGCGTCACTTGCAATTCTTTTGCGTCGGCCGGGATTTCTTTCGCGAAAGTTTCCGGCGTACCGCGCCAGCGTTTTGTTTCTTCGCCTACTTTATAGCTGGCATTCAAACCGCTGTTGCCGTTGCTGATGCGGTACGTGCCGTTTTGCGCCAGTTGCAAATCGAAAGTCGTGCGGTATTTTCCGGTCGAAAGATTTTGTGGCGTTACCGTGCTGCCATCCGGTGCCGTGATCGCCAGATGCTCGATCCGCAAGGGAACGTGATTGAAATAGAAAATATCATTCGACACCGCTGCATCCACGGTAATCCATTCGTTCGGCGTCACCACGGTGGACGATGGCAGCAGCCAGGCCTTGTGTGCCTGCGCTGAAAAAGGAATGGCGGTGGCCAATAGGATAGCGGTGAGTTTTAAAAAAACTTTCATGGTGAACTCCGGAAATTCTGGAAAATGGTAGTCAGGGTTTTAATTCAAGCGCGATCGCACCGAGTTCATGCTCGCCCTGTGCTTTCAGTTTTTGATTGCTCTTGATCGGCCAGGAAAAGGGAATCTTCAACAATTCACGGCCGCCTTCTTCGCGCACCGCCTCGACCACGAGTTGGTAATTGCCGGCCGGCAGTTTTGCCAACACGCTTTTTTTGTTGTCGAAACGCAGTGTCTGGACACCCGCGGAACGGGTCGCGCCGCTAACGCCATCGACTGGCATCTGCAGATCGCGGCCACTACGACGCCACCACTGCCGCAGCTCCGGCAGCCATTTGGTACCGGGTTCCTTGCCGGCTTTTGTCTGGTACCAGACCGCAAGATTGGCCGCGACTGATTGATCTTCTTTTTCGATCCAGATCGCGATGTAAGGACGGTGGTATTCGGCCACTTTCAATGCCGGTACTTCCACGCTGACAGCCAGTTCCGCGGAAGCCGCAGGCATGCCAATCAAGGCACAGAGAAAAAAAACAAGAGCAGGAAACTTCATGACCACCCCATCAATGAACGAAAATAATGACCAGAAAAAAAGGAATCACCAGACCGAGCGCAACGATTGGCCAGGTGCCCGGGCGATTGCGTGAATGCAGTTGCAGCAGGAATAAACCGGTACCGGCAAATACCACGCAAGCCAGCGCGAAAATGTCGATAAACCAGGTCCAGGCCGTACCGGTATTGCGGCCTTTATGCAGATCATTCAAATACGATACCCAGCCGCGCTCGGTCACTTCGTATTCGATTGCGCCACTTTTGCGATCAATGCTCAACCAGGTATCGCCACCGGGACGAGGCAGCGAAAGATAAACCTCTTCGTCGGACCATTCACCGGGAATGTCGTCAACGTTCGCCGACGCTTCTTTATCCAGCCAAGCGGCGACATCAGACGGCAACGGCGATTTTTCGGAAGCCGGTGATGTGAGCGCGTTCAATAATCCTGCAGGCAAAACCATTTTTTTCGTGACGACTTTCGGTTCTGCCGAAATTTGCGAAGCGTGGTTCAAGGTGATGCCGGTAATTGCAAAGCCGAGCATGGCGACGAGGCAGATCGCCGAACTGATCCAATGCCATTGATGCAGGGTTTTCAGCCAATAGCTACGGCGTTTTTTTGCCGCCTGATCTTTTGCCGTCACGGTTTCAAACCTCGGCCCAGCGACGCAACAGGTTGTGATACACGCCGGTAAGTTGTACCAGTGAAGGATGGTCCGGCGTGCTTTGCGTCAG
>CAZPCE010000162.1:4380-6638 GCA_964584915.1 uncultured Arenimonas sp.
GAGGCCAGACGTTCGCGGAAATATGCAACTTGTTCTTGAGTGAGTACGTTGGGGATATGCAGCAACATGGGCTTCTCTCAAAAACGGTAACTGGCGTTCAGCACGATGCTTCGCGCATCGCCCGGCGTTGCCCATCCGTTGTTGCGAATGCGCGTGTAGTAAAGCCGGTCGGTCAGGTTGTTGACGTTCAATTGCAGCGTGAAATCATCGGTGATGCGATAAGCCGCCATCAGGCGATGCGTGGTGTAGCCGCCATAGGTATCCAGTGCGCCGCTTGGCTTGGTCGCCGAATGTTGTTGCACAGTGGTTTCACCCTGATAGGTGGCGCCGTAACCAACTTGCCATTTGCGCGTGATGTCGTAAGTCGTCCAGAGACTAAGGGCGTTTTTTGGCGTGGCCAACAAGGGGTCACCGGCAACAAAATCGGGATCGGAAGCATTTCCGCCGGTACACAATCCAACGCCGGGATTGGCGAGACAATATTTCGAGACGTTGCGTAAAACTTCACTGTCCAGATATGTGTAGTTCGCAAACACCGACCAGTTGTCCGCAACCAAGCCGGAAAGTCCGACGGTAAAACCATCCACACGCGCCTGACCGTCGAGTGCCTGTTCGCCGCTCAGATTGGCAGGATCAGGATCGGCAACGCGATAATTTTCGCGATCGTTACGGAAAATCGAAGCGCTAAGACTGAGTTTGCCGCCGCGGAAATCCCATTTTGTTCCGAGTTCGTAGTTGATGGCGCTTTCCGGATCCACATTGCAGTTGGCGGTACCCGTGGTACTGGTCGCCGTGCAGGCACCATTGACCGATGCCTTCGAAGGTGTTTTTGAATTTCCGTACGCCAGGTAGACGCTGGCATTTTCCTGCGGTTTGTAAACCAGGCCGGCGCGGTAAGAAAACAGGCTGTCCTTGTTCTCGGCGGGTGCTGCCGCGCCGGTGATCGCTCCGATATTGGGTAGCGCGGTGGACACTGTGTAGGCGGTGGAGCTGCCGGAATTATATTCGTATCTCATGCCGCCGGTGACTTGCCATTGTTCGTTGAATTTCAATGTGTCGAAAACATAGATCGACGCATTGTCTTGTTCGCCATCGGTTTTCGCGACGCGTGTCGAGTTGATGGGACCGGCATAGAAAGAATCCGGGTTGTAGAGATCCATCGGCGGCAATTGGGAAATTGAGGTGCCATCGGCATTGCGGAACAGGCGTGCGTTCTCGAGCTCGAAGGTTTCGTGGGCAAAGGCAATGCCGGCAACAAGATTGTGTTCAATCTCGCCTGTGTTGAATTGGACATTCACGTCGGTTTGATTAACGAACGCCTTGTTGCCGGTATCGCGTACATAACCGCGCGGATTGGTAATGCCGGGCCGGAAGGTGCCCGGCGGAGTCACTACGCCGCTTACGGTGCACGAAGTACCAAGTGGTGTCAGGTTGTTGGGCAGGCAAACCACGCCTTGCGGCGCATCGACGATGGAAAGCTGATCGACTTTTGAAACACGCGTCAGATTTCGGATCGAGACATTGTCATTGAAATGGTGATTCAAAATAGCCGTGAGTGAATCGCTGTCTATCACCTGTTTGTCAATGTTGTGGTAGCCGTAATAATTGCTGGAATCGACGCCTGGCAATGGCGCGCCGTTGTAAAAAGGCACGCCGTATTGCGGAAGATTGTCGTCATGTTGATGCATCAAGTTCAGCGTGAACGTGGTGTCGGTGCCAAGGCCAATCACGAACGAGGGCGCAATTCCCCAGCGTTTGAAGTTTTCGAAATCGCGGCCGGGTGCATCGTTTTCATGCACCATCACATTCAGGCGTAGAGCGGCGGTTTCACCGATTTCCTGATTGCTGTCGAGTGTCAGGCGACGGTAATTGTCGGTACCCAAACCCAGCGTGGCGATATTGCTGTCGCGTTTGTGAGCGGACTTGCTGACAAGATTGATGCTGCCGCCGACCGATCCCGCGCCGGAATACACCGAGTTGGCACCATTCACGAGTTCCAGTTGTTCAAGATTGAATGGATCGGTACGCGAGTACTGTGCGCTGTCGCGAACGCCATCGACCGTAATATCGGTATTGGCGCTGAAACCACGCAGATTGATGCTGTCGCCATAACCACCGCCGCCTTCGCCGGCACCGAAGGTAATCCCGGGCAAAGTGCTGAGAATATCCCGTAGCGATAACAGGTTTTGGTCTTCGATGGTGTCATTCGAAACGACCGTGATCGTTTGCGGAGTATCGAGCAATGGCGCGGTGTATTT
>CAZPCE010000163.1:0-2280 GCA_964584915.1 uncultured Arenimonas sp.
TTCGTAAAACTCATCCGGAAATTTCTTTACCCATACAGCGAGTTCTTTCCGAACTATCAATTCCAGATATTTTTGCAACGCGTCCTGCGGGCGAACTGATTGATAGCCCGTGGCCTCATCAACAAGCGCAGCTATACCAACGTGCGCTAGTCCACGCATGAGTATCTTTGCGCGTGCTGCGATGTGCTGCTGCATTGCCGTCAGTTGCTTTGCTTCGTCGGCATCCATAAAGACGTCGAGAACCTTGGGAAGCAATTCGGCGGAGTAGCCGAACGCCCGCGCACCCTTCAGCGGCTTGAACTCAACCTGGCTTGACGTCACCTCCAACTCTTTTGAAATGAAGGGTTTGAGATTCTTCGCCGTCAAGAAGGCGGGCAAGTTTACGTCACCCTCGTAATATTCTCGTCCCTTGGCTTGGCGTGAGCGACCGAGTGCAAGCATGAATCCGCTCTGCGTAATCAGGCGTCGCCCGTCTTCAAGTACGGCACACGGAATTTCGACGCCGCCAATCCGCATAATTCCTTCATGCGTCGCCGCAGGCAACTTTGGAGGCATGGGCAATTGCCCGTGCCGTGCAAGCGCAGCTTGCTTTGCAATTTCACTACGGCGCTCTGGGGTTAACTGCTCCGCGCGAGCCTTGCCGCCTAAGGCGCCCTTTGGTTCGACTATCTTGGGTATGTCCATTGCAAGCATCCAATTATGAAATATGCTTGCATTATTTCAGATAGTCACGCCAATTGCAAGCATAAAAGTAAAATAATTGCTTGCAAATAGCGATCGCTTGGCGACCGCCACGCTTGGAACCCTTCACTGGAAACGGACGCTATGGCAGGGCAGCCCCCTGTCGCGCCTTTGCGCCGAGCACGTCTGCACTAGTGATCCTGCCTGACAAGTTAATGTCAAAGAGATAGTTAGTCGAATCCACGAGCCAGCCTGTGCGCACTCTAATTGCGCGGACATCCGTGATGTCCACGGCGCGGCTACTGTTAACGTCACCTGTCAGGAATCCGATCGAAGCGCTTCCGCCAAGTGAACCGTTGATCCCGCTTACCGAAACAGTAATGCGCTTGCCATTGGCCAAGGCTGGAACGGTAACCACGACCTCCTCACCTGCATAGGTGACCGTGCTTGCAACGGTTGCAGATGACGCATCCAGCACGCTTGCCGTTCCCGGCGCAGTCACAGTCTGGTTGATCCTGAACACAATGTTGTGGCCGCTGCCAAGGATGCGTGAATCCACCGTCACGTTGCCGGTGATTGTGGTGTTGCCATCGATTGGCAGGTCATGCATCCCAGCAGTGCCATGAGTTTTGCGCGAGTAAATACCAACCAGCGCCAGTGCCGGTTGCGGTGTGAAAGTCACCGGCGCAGATGGCAAACTTGTTCCGGTTGCATTCGTCGCGGTCACGGTACAAGTGTACGAAGTACCGTTCGTAAGTGCCGTCAACAGGATGGGTGAGTTCGCACTCGAAGCCGAAATCGCACCAAGGCCACATGAAACCGTGTAACTGATGATCGTTGATCCACCGTTGTTTGCTGGTGGTTGGAAACCAATCGTCGCAATGGCATTCCCTGGCGTCGCTATGACTGCCGTGGGCGGACCGGGCGGTGTAGCGGTTGAAGTGAACGTCGCATCGACAGTGCAGTTTGCCGTGATCGGTGCCGTCGTGAAAGTAGTGCCGGACAACGCTCCCCCGCAAGAGCTCAGCACGCTTGCCAAGTATCCGGAGTCTGGTGTTACTGCAAACGTCAGCACAGTATTAGCTGGAACACTTTGCGCTCCCATCGGCGAGATTGCCCCGTTGCTTCCAGCCCTCGATATAACCGTAAGCAATTGTGTAGTTACGGCAAAAGTCCGCGATACCGGGGTTGCCGCTGCGTAGCTAGGGCCGCCGGCTTGACTTGCAGTGATGGTGCACTGCCCTGCAATTCCCTGCAAAGTAACAGTGGTAACACCATTGGTGGTTGATACCGTGCAGATACTCGCTGTGCTTGTATCGAATGTGACCGGACTGCCGGAACCACCACCCGTAGCAGAAATGATGAAGGGTGGGTCGGATACCAGCTTCCCTGAAAGCGGCGCAAATATAATCGTTTGAGGCGAAAGGACGCGTACGAAGTATTGCGTCGCAAACAGTAGGCGTGAAAAGTCGCCGGCCCATTCAAGGATGTTGAAGGTGGATTGAGTCAATGACGGGTTGCCAAACGAAATCGTTTGCGCCCCAGTTCCCGAGAGCAGCACCCGATGGTTGCCACTGGCGGCGAAATTGCTGCGCGCTG
>CAZPCE010000163.1:2380-6544 GCA_964584915.1 uncultured Arenimonas sp.
CAAGCACGACCAGACGGCCACCGTTGATCTTCAGTTCGCTGTTCGTTTGGGTCAAATCGCCCTGGATGGTGAGCGTACGCCCAGCAAGATCGAGAACCGTACCGGCGTTGAGCGACAAACTGCCGGTGATCGTGGTGTCGGACGAAAGGGTCACCATCACGGTAAATAATGTCAATTCCGCCTTCACTGTTGGCAAGGCCAAGGTAGTGTTTTGGATCGTGAGAGGGCTCAGCGTGTGGGCTGGCGAGCTGATCAGCGTTGTGAATGACATGGCGGTATCAAACCGGATTCCCGCCATTGAGGTGTTGGCAATCTCCAGGATATTGAAGTGACTTTGGGCGGTGCCTGCATTTAGCAAATAAAGCGATTGCAAGCCCGTTCCCGAGAGCAGCACCCGATGGTTGCCACTGGCGGCGAAATTGCTGCGCGCTGAGTCCGAGTTGACGGTGGCCGCTTGTTCGAATCGGCCCCTGAGTTCCAGCGTGCCCGCAGTCAAATGCGCAGTGTGGTCAAAGACAGAGTTCATCGAGAACTGTCCGTGCACCAAGACCCAATCATCGGGATGGGTCATCTTGAACGTGCTCGCGTTTGAAATGGTCAAATTCCCAAGCACGACCAGACGGCCACCGTTGATCTTCAGTTCGCTGTTCGTTTGGGTCAAGTCGCCATGGATGGTGAGCGTACGTCCAGCAAGATCGATTACTCCCCCTGAAATCACTACATTGGCGTATAGATGTCCCGAAGGCAGTGTTGTATCAGTCGAGTATGTAATTGTTTGCGTTATTGCTTCGTAGAGATTCAGCGTTCGACTAGCGTATGCGGATGAATAGGTTGCGTCGCCGGGTTGCGTGGCGCGCAAAGTGCATGAACCCGCCGCGACCATCGTAACGGTGGTACCCGCAACGGTGCACTTGGCTGGCGTCTGGGTCGAATAAACGAATGTGGTCAGTCCCGACGAGGCAGTGGGCGATGGGCTGATTTCAAATGTTGCTCCCAGCACGAACGCTCGCGATTCCTGTGTAGGAAAAGTAACAGTTTGGGTCATCATCCCGCTACCTGCCACTAGCGCCATACAACTAGCAGCACTCCCGCCACCTGTTCCATTGCAGGTCCAATTCCACGGGCCTATACCGGTGACTGCGGAGGCGCTGCCCGGAAGGCACAGATCTGCCGTCGGTGCGATGGTGAAGGTCAGTCCGCTAGCGCTACCGCATGCACCGTTCACGGCCGCGGCTGTTTCAACGAACTCGAAGTCTTTTACGTAGATGGTAGTCGCAGCAAATCCATTGCCAATCAATTCAAATTCAATCGTTGTTGACCGACCGCGAAACTCTGGCGGAATGTACACGTTTAGTTCGACCACTGCCCCTTCCGTTTCACCACCCAACCATTCGTTCTGTACTTGCTGGCCGCTGAAACGAACCTGCAAATAGTCATTTTCGGAAAGTAGGAATCCGCCATCGATGACCACATACTTGAATCTAAGAGCGACTGCATTCGACGGGATGTAGGTTAGATGAGTCTCGAATTTTGTGGTGCCGCTCAGTTTTGCTGCCGGGATCGGGATTTGGCCAATCGGCCACACGTCCACAGTTGGCTTGTTGCGAAATCCAGGACGAGAATCGCACAAATTAGAAATTGGGTCGCACTCACCGAAGCGAGAATCGAATCTGGAGTCGAAAATATGTGATGGATTCTGATGAAACACGTCTGGTGCACCATCCGCATTCCCTGTGATTGGCGGATTTGTTCCTGGTATTGGGCTCGGATCAACCGCGCCGCTTGTTGGTAAAAACGTATACGACGTTTCGGTTTGTCCGCCAATTACATCGACTCCCCTCAAACGCGAGAAGTCGAATCCATCCTTCATTACGTCCCCCGTATAACCACCCGCTTTGCATGAGATGTTCGTTTGTGGAAGCCACTCGGGCCGGATCGAAAGGCCGTCCACTTCACCACCCACGGTATGGCGCTCGATCGTCGCGTGATAGAAGGCGTGGGTTGCGGAGTGCGGTTTGTTGAACGATGTGGTCTCGTCGATTCCCGGTAGTCCTGTTAGATCGCAATTGAATCCTGCCCCCTGGATTGCTCTTCCAATGGGATTCAGTGTGTTGGATTGAACAGTTTCAAAATAAACGTCTGCACCGCGTGTCACATTGTTCCAGATTCTTACATTGGGCAATCGTGCACCTTGGTCTACGAGTGGTGCATCTGGTCCGCCTTGGCCGAAGTCATGGGGATCGATCGCGGTCATTTGAACGTTTGAAGGCCAGTGGCCGAAGTGGCCCAAGCGTCGGATGGCCTCGCTGTTGACTACAGTTCCAAAGCTGTGGCCAATGAAGTGCAAAGGTGGTCGAAAACCTTGGGGTATAACGCGGTCGCCGTTCCTATCTCCGCCAACCAGCAATGAATATAGGGCGTGTCCCGTCGCTTCAGCATAGCCAGGTGTCGCATTGTTGGATTTCATGCGCCAATCGACGATTACAACTTGCTCGCCTGAAGCGGGCTGCGACCCAAACGAGTATGTTTCCGAAACCGTGTCTGACTCGGCGTTGAAGTACCAAACGCGGCCGCCCCCTGCCCTCGCGACAATGGCTTTTGCCATATGCGCTGTCCAGTCAATGCTCGACAAGAATGAGATTAGAGAATTGGGAATGAAGCCGTGGGTGATGACTGTGACGCCTTTGTTTGCAGGAGCAGCCTCCACCTTTTGAGGCATACCCCATTCACCAACGTCTGTCTTTAGCAAATTGCTGTTGTCATCAATCCTGATTTCGACCATTCGTTGATGTACGCCTACTGGTGGGGTAAATGTGGCCGTCTTGAAAACAAAGCCGCCAGCGCAGCCGCCAACGCCAATAATCGCTTGCGTTGGCGAGGCCCAAGCCAGTTCATGTGGCGGCACGACACTACCTGCACGCGCCATCACAATTACATTTCGAGGTGTGGAGCTTGGATTCACGACATGAACTTTGTAGGCAAGTGGAGTGCCCACAGTGAATACTCCCTCGCCTGGGCCAGATTGATTTGAGATTTGGTTTTCAACCTCGATGCGATATGCGAACGGCATGTTGCGTATTGCGTCGAGTTCCTTGTCGATAAGCGGTATCTTGAAAATCTCGTACTCAGCCAACAGCACCCCGTTATTAAGTTCGGTCATCACCTTAATTTGGCGTGTTCCGGATGAAACATTTGTGAAGGTCACGGTACCGTTTTGGTCAGTCACCTTGTGATTTGCTGTGTCGCCATCGAGCACCACAACCAATCCGCTCATTGTCGGCGGTAATTGCAAGGTGTTCAAACTGACGCATGATGTGGAACCGGAGCTAAGGACCGGGTAATGGTCCCGCGCGATGACGCGCAAATTATTTGCAAAGGACGCACTCGCAACCATGCCAATGAAAGCGGCTATAAAAAGTTGGCGTGACGCGAAATTGCGGGGACAGAACACAGTTTTAGTGCAAGTCGCCGCACCGAATATGCGTCGGATGCGCACACTTGCCCAAAAAACAAAGTCTAGCGCTCGCATTTTGACAGCCTGCGGCAAAGCGAAAAGGCACTCCATTGGCTCCCCTTCTTTCGCAAATCAAGACCATGCGCAAACTACTGTCGCCTTCTTCTGAAGCGAACTATTTCTTAGGAAAATGCCAAAGCGAATACTTGTAAATTGCAACCGCGATGTAGCAATGACAATTGGTTGATACTTCCGTGTCATTCAACGCTACAACTAATCTCAAATAGACCTTATGAACCTGCACACGCAAATGCAGATACTGCGGCGCCTACGGTAAGCGTGCACAAATGTCTCCAACTTGTCTACCACCTAGTTAAGTGGGAGTTGGGGTAATTCCTATGTCACACAACGCGAAAATTTGAACAAATTCCCGCCAAAGTCAAGCATCGACGGGCATCTCTGGGTGTTTGCGCGCTGCAATCCGCGTCGGTGCTAGGCGTTGTACAAAGAAAGCCCGCATTGCGCGGGCTTTGTGCAGTGCAGAACTAAGTGAGTGTTTGCTCAGGCAATCGCCCGATACGCCGGCAGCGTCAGGAACTCTTCATAGACATCGTCCATGATCAGCTTTTCAAACATGGCGGCGCCCTCGACGTACTTGCCGGCGGCATAGGCGGCATCGCCGACAATACCCGGCGTCTTTTTCAGCTCGT
>CAZPCE010000164.1:0-6530 GCA_964584915.1 uncultured Arenimonas sp.
GCTATTTCGTTACCGGTGCCACCGGTTTTATCGGTCGTTTCCTGGTCAGTAATTTGTTGAAGCGCAAGGGCACCATCCATGTATTGGTGCGCAAAGGCTCGGAAAAAAAATTCAATACCATCGCCGATTCGATGGGCTGGGACAGGAAACGTGTGATTCCGGTCACAGGCGATTTGTCGAAACCCAAGCTTGGCCTGACGGCGGCGCAACTCAAGGCGTTGACCACCAAAAAAATCCTGCATTTCTTCCACCTTGCGGCGATATACGATTTGAGCGCGGACGGCGCATCGCAACAAGTCGCCAATATCGACGGCACCAAGCACGCGATTGAATGCGCGACGGCCATCAAGGCCGGTTGTTTCCACCACACCAGCTCGATCGCAGCAGCAGGTCTATACCGGGGCATTTTCCGTGAAGACATGTTCAAGGAAGCCGAGGACCTCGACAACGATCCCTATTTCCGCACCAAGCACGAGTCGGAAGGCCTGGTCCGGAAAACCTGCAAGATTCCCTATCGCATTTATCGCCCGGGTTTTGTTGTCGGCCATTCGAAAACCGGCGAGATGGACAAGATCGACGGCCCTTACTACCTGTTCACCCTGATCAAGAAAATCCGCCAGACCTTGCCGCAATGGGTTCCCACCCTGGGCATCGAAGGCGGCAGCATGAATATCGTGCCGGTCGATTTCGTTGCGGACGCGATGGATCATATCGCTCACAAGAAAGGCCTGGATAAGGGTTGCTTCCATTTGGTGGACCCGAATGCGATGCGCATCGGCGAAATCATGAACGTGTTCTGCCGTGCGGCCCATGCGCCGGAAATGACGATGCGTCTCGATGCCCGCATGTTGGCCGTAGTACCTGCAGCGGTTCGCGGTGCGGTGATGAACCTGCCGCCGGTCAAACGCTTCAGCAACATGTTGCTCAAGGATCTGGGCATTCCGCAGCAAGTGGTCAAAAACATTACCTATCCCACCCGTTTCGACAGCCGCGAAACCGAGCGAGCCCTGAAAGGCAGCAAGATTTCAGTGCCGGAACTGGAAAGTTACGCCTGGCGTCTTTGGGATTACTGGGAACGCCATCTCGACCCGGATCTGTTCGTTGATCGTTCCCTGCGCGGTAAGGTAGAAAACAAGGTCGTGCTGATTACCGGCGGTTCGTCGGGCATCGGCCGTTCGTCCGCGATCAAGATTGCCGAGGCGGGTGCGAAGGTCATTATCGTTGCCCGTGGTGAAAAAGAACTGACCGAAACCCGCGATGAAATCGTGGCATCGGGCGGCAAGTGCTGGGCTTACACCTGCGATTTGACGGATCTTGCGAGCTGCGATGAATTGGTCAAGAAAGTGCTGACCGATCACAAGCACGTCGATATTCTGGTCAATAACGCCGGCCGGTCAATTCGTCGTTCGGTCGAAGCCAGCTACGACCGTTTCCACGATTTTGAACGCACCATGCAATTGAATTATTTCGGTTGCCTGCGCTTGATCATGGGCTTCCTGCCGGTGATGACCGAGCGGAAGAAAGGCCATATCGTCAATATTTCTTCGATTGGCGTATTGGCCAGTTCGCCACGTTTCTCGGCGTATGTGGCTTCGAAAGCCGCACTGGATGCCTTCAGCCGTTGCGCCCAGGCCGAATTCAGCGGCAAGAATATCGCGTTCACCACGATCAATATGCCGCTGGTGAAAACGCCGATGATCGCGCCTACCAAAATGTACGATTCGATCCCGACACTGACCCCGGAAGAAGCGGCTGACATGGTGGTGAAAGCGATTATCGAACGTCCAAGCCGCGTAGCCACGCGTATGGGCATTTTCGCAGCGACGCTCAATGCGCTGGTGCCGAAAGCCTACGAGGTGATCATGAACACCGCGTTTGAAATGTTTCCGGATTCGCAGGCGGCGAAGGGCATGAAAGGACGTGGGGAAGCCGAGAAGCCCACCAATGAGCAGATTGCCTTTGCTGCCGTCATGCGTGGTGTGCACTGGTAAACCGGTCTGTTTGCACAAAATAAAAAACCCGCGAAAGCGGGTTTTTTATCGTCACGAAGAATGTTCTACAAACATTGCCTGAAACGGACCGGCACGGTGCTTCCCGGTGGTGGTTCCAGCTGCAAGCGCGTGTAACGGAGTTCTTCGCGTTTGGTGAGAATTCTGCAGATTTCATCAATCAGCGCTTTGTCATCGTTCTTTTCGGTAATTAGGTTCACCTGCAAAGTCGAAGCGCTATACCAAAGTGCCGATTTGACGGATGGCATTGCTGCAATTGACTGCGCAGTATCGGCCTTGCGTTTCGCCAGTTGCGTATCGGTCAATTTGTCCACTTCAGCCAGGGCCTTCGCGGTCGCATCAAGTTTTGCCACCGTCGGGTCGACGGCTTTATTCGTTTTCGCTGTTGCCGTTTGGGCAACTTCTGCATCGAGTTCAGGGGCGTTGTCGCCTGCCATCGAACTTAGCCCGCCAAATACGAAGAAACAAAGAATGGTCAGGCCAACGCTGACGGCTGCGCCTATTTGCACTTTCGATTTCGTTTGTGCGCTTGCCTGCTGGCGAACCGTGTCGAGAGTATTGCTTGAAAGGAAGCCTTCGATGCGCGGCCATAATGCCACGCCATCGATCACCTGAATGTCGTAGCGGCTTGCCACATCTTTGGCCATGCTTTCAACTGTACCGAGGGTAACCAGTATCCCTTTGTTGGCACCGATCAGTTGTACGCCATTGGCGAAATCGCGAATATTCGCTTCGCCCAGATGGTAAGCGGTACCGTGTTTGTAGCTCAGTAGCGTCAGCGCGGAGCCTTTTTTCAGCAAAAACTCGGTGCCGCCATCGCCGGGTTGCCGGCTGGAGATCTCTTCGCGGTAACCTTCTTTTTCCAGCGACTGAATCACCAAGCCAACGCATTCGCGCCATTTCATCGCTGCCAAGCTGGTAACGCCGGTTTGAATTTCGGCTTGACGGCGTTTAACGATTCCGAACCACCAGAAACAGAAAAGGAAGCACACAAGCCCTACAAAAACGGCAATCAGAATGGGGCTGATGTCTGGCATGCAAAGGCTCCGGAGGACGCTGGGGGGAGGGTATTGTAACGTGGCGGAGGTAATTTGGCCGCAAGATCGCGGGCAAAAAAATGCCCAGACCGGGGTCTGGGCAGAACTCGACTAGTGATAGTGAGAGAGTGTTTTAGATGGCCCGCCAGTCTGAAGGGCGTAAGGGGAGGGATCTGACGTACTTCGTTTTTAGACTGGCGGGCTCAACGGTTGGCGAATCAGGCTTCTTCGCTTGGAGCGATCGGCTTGACAGCCTTGGGTAATGCGGCCTTACGGGCAGCCGGTTTGGCTTTTGCCACTAATTTCTTGCTGGTCTTGGTCGCTGGTTTGCTTGCCTTGACTTGCTTGGCCGCTTTTTTGGCGGCTGGCTTTGCGGCTTTGACGGCTTTCTTGGCAGCAGGCTTGGCCGCTTTGACGGCTTTCACCAATGGCTTGGCAGCCGGTTTGGCGCCTTGCTTGCGCAGCACGTCGGTCAGACCGTTCACGCGGGTAGTGAGGTCGGACAAGTCTTCACGGCTTGGAACGCCGAGGCGGTTCAAGGCGCGTTGTACGCGTTCTTCGAATACTTTTTCCAGACGATCCCAGGTGTCGGTTGCACGTTCACGTGCCACGCCAACGCGGTTTTCGACGGCGTCGCGCACGGCATCGACTTTACCGCCGGCCAGTTTGCGCGTGTGTTGTTCGATATTCATGCCTTCTTTCACGAGGGCTTCGAATAATTTCGAGCCTTCGCCTTGTGCACGGTTGAATGCACCCATGCCGGCCATCCAGATTTGCTGCGCGGAATCGACGATCGATTTGGACATGTGTTCTGCCTGTGCTTTCAAATCCGAAGCCGGGCTTGACTGGCTGGTGGACTTGCTGCGTGTTGATTTCTTGAGTTTTGCCATGGGAATTCCCTCCGAAAGGCTTGATGTGATGCGGATTTTTCACGCTATGTCTAGAGCTTTCACACCATTACATTAGACGTGGAATATTTGGTGCAAGTACGATCGTGGAATATTTGGTGCAAGTACGATTGATTGGTGGCCTCTATGAAACTGCGTCGAGTCGCATTGAATGTTCTATGTCATCCAGCGCCTGTCGCAAACGGGCAGTGGCGTCAGTTTGCCGAATCGGTTTTTGAAGTCCGTGCATGATGGAACTCGTTTGCGCGTCCAGTACCTCATCGCGCAATGTCAGGCCATGTTTTGCGAGCACGGGAGTCAGTTCCGCCTTGCGTTTGCGCAAATCCCGCAAGGTGCTTTGATAAGCGTGTTCGCATACACGCTGGCGTGAATCGAAACTGAAAACGTTGGTGAAAAACATTTCTCCATCATCGTCGTTCGGTTCAAAAACCATCTGGTCCACATCGGGGTATTGCTGCGCATACTTTGCCAGTCCGACCTGCATGCGCGATTGCAACAAAGTGCGGAAGGTTTGCGACAGCACGACCGGAAGTCCGCCTTCGGCCAGTTTTTTCATGCCCTCGGGCTGGGTTTTCGCGGTGCTGGCATTGAAAGGCACAAATGGATTGATGCCGATCATCAAGTCGATGCCATGGTCGAGTACTACCGAGGCATGCATGGTGCGACGCAAGGCGCCGTCGACGAAATGGTGGCCGCGAATATCGACAGGGGAATACAGTCCGGGTAGCGCCGCACTGGCCTGAATCGCTTGCGAAATGGGGACGTCGTCCCAGCCGGGACCACCGAAACGGACCGCTTCGCCGCTATCCAGATCGACCGCTACAACATAGAGCGCGCGCTCAAGGGTGCGGAAATCGTTACTGCGCCCATGCTTGGTGAAGATGTCGCGCAGGAAGGCCTCGATTTGCTGGTTATTGAAAACGCCGGTTGGAATCGCACTGCTGAATCGGCCGACGATGTCGCTGAGTTTGGCGCCCATGGGGTCGGTCAATACTTCGCGCCACCAATCGAAGAAGATCGCCGGTACCGAAGTGGCACGTTTGAAGTACTCTGCGAATGCCGGCTGCAGGAATATTTCGGGCCGGAAACTGATGTCTTTGCTGTCGCCGGTGATGAATATCCGGCAAATTTCCGCCGTGCTGAGACGGTTGGCCAGTCCTGCTGCCAGGAAAGCACCCGAGCTAACGCCGACATAAACATCCAGCCGTGTCAGGTCAAGGCCATCAATCGCAGCATCCAGTGCCCGGAGTGCTCCAAGCTCGTACATGCCGCCAATGGGGCCGCCGCCGGCAATTGCCAGTCCGATTCGACCCTGGCTGGTCGGGGTATTTTTTGCGGGTTGTAGAACGAGCATGCAAATTATGCCTGGCAGGAAATCGGTAGAATTGTAGCCTGCACGCTGTGCGATACAAGGAAACGCTTCACGGAAACCCATGACTCAAGCCCTAAGACATGCACTGGCAAAGCGTTTGAACTGGCAAAAACGCATGAATAACCCGGATACCGAGCCCCGGCTGAGCCTGCCGACTTTGGGCCCGTTGCGCCGTTGGCAGTCGAATCGGCTGCGCTCGAGTTTTGCCGAGATTCTGGCAAATCCGAAAATGCGGCCTGCCGGCGAGTTTTTCCTGAGCGATTTGTATGCCGACAAGGATTTTTCGGCACGTGACCGTGACGCAGCCAAGATATTGCCGATGATGGCGATGATTTTGCCGCAAACTTTATTGCAGGCCGCCGTTGATACGATTGAACTAGCCGTGCTGAGTCACGCGTTCGACTTGGCAATGGCTGAAGCGATCAAGCTCAATAAAAAAGGCGAGGTCGATCTTGTCCACTATATCGGGGCCTACCGCGAAGTCGGCTGTCCGCGACTTCGACGCCACCAGATTGACCTGATCATCCGGGTCGGTAAAAACCTGGATGCTGCGGTGCAAAAGCATGGCGTCTACAAGTTGTTGAAAGCCTCGCGAACTCCGGCACGCCTGGCAGGTTTGCAGGAATTGCAGGGCTTCCTCGAGCGCGGCTTCGAATCTTTCGCCCAGTTGGGCGGAGCCGACGAATTTCTCGAAATGGTGGCCGCCAGCGAATACGAGATATCGAAACGATTGTTTGCCGGGCACAAAAAACCGTTTGCATGAAGTCCCCGTTGCGGGACTTACTTGAATTCGTCGTCCAGGTATAGATGGATTTCTTTCTAGACCGAGCTCTTGATCATCATCAGCATGAAGCTCAGGTTGACGGATACGTGGACTTCCTTGGCGCTCACGGCGATATGGCCGTCGACTCCGGAGCGGCTGAAGTTAAGCGTATTGCCGGACCATTCGTATTCGACATCGAACTTTTCGGCGATGTGCGCCGCAACCCGTTCCACCGCTTTCTTTGCATCTTTGAGGGGCTTGCTGTGGGTGCGCTGTATATCGATGCTGGCCATGAATACCTGTCTGGGACTTGATCGTAAGTGGGATGGTCCTATTCTGAGGAGTTTTTTCGTTTTAACAAGGGCTGTCACTTGGGAACTGCGGGCTCAAGATTGTGTTAAATTTGCTTCCACAAGGAGACCCTATGCAGCTCAGCTTCCC
>CAZPCE010000165.1:0-5855 GCA_964584915.1 uncultured Arenimonas sp.
CGCACGCCGTGACGAACGAATCGCCGGTTCATATCACGCTGGTGCAAGGCATTGCACGTGGCGAAAAAATGGACTGGATTTTGCAAAAGGCGACCGAGCTCGGCGTGCAACGCATCGTGCCGGTGATTACCGAGCGTACCGAAGTGAAACTGGATTCCGAACGCTCGGACAAAAAAATGAATCACTGGATGGGTGTCGTGGCATCGGCCTGCGAACAATCCGGTCGTGCACGGCTTCCGGAAATCATCGAGCCCTGCCCACTTTCGCATTGGCCTCAGCACGACAAGAATTTCAATAAATTCGCGCTGGATCCGAATGGCGTATTCGGCTTTTCCGATCTGGCCAGCACCAAGCCGATCGCGGTGAGTCTTGCGATTGGCCCGGAAGGCGGATTCAGCGAACGCGATCTCGCCACTCTCAAGGCCGGCGGCTTTCAGGGATTGCGTATGGGACCGAGAATTTTGCGTACCGAAACCGCAGGTCCGGCCGCGATTGCCGCGTTGAATGTTTTATGCGGGGATTGGAAGTAATCCGAGCGGTAAGAATGTAATCTTCCACAAATGAAGATTCTCATTATCGGCGGCTACGGTACTTTTGGCGGTCGTCTCGCCGAACTCCTATCCGAAGTTGAAGCGTTGACACTATTGATCGCCGGCCGCTCCGAAACAAAAGCATCGAACTTCATTGACAAACTTCCGGCCGGCGCGAACAAATTGCCGTTGGTGTTTGACCGCGATGCCGATGTCAACAAGCAAATCGGCGCGCTGAAACCCGACCTGGTCGTCGATGCCACAGGCCCGTTTCAGCTATACGGAGACGACCCTTATCGCGTCGTAAAAGCCTGCATCAAGCATGATGCACACTACATGGATCTTGCCGACGGCGTGCAATTCGTGGGCGGCATTGGACAATTCGATGCCGAAGCGAAGGCACGGAATTTATTCGTATTGTCGGGCGTCAGCACCTTTCCCGTTTTGTCTTCCGCCGCCATCCGGCAACTTGCACAAGGAATGGACAGAGTCACGGAAATCAAAGGCGGGATTGCACCCTCACCCTATGCCGGCGTCGGCCTGAGTGTGTTGCGCGCTATTGCGGGCTATGCCGGAAAACCGGTAGAGATAATTCGCGACGGTCAACGCTGCAAAAGTTATGCGCTGACGGATTCATTCGATTACGTCATTGCTCCGCCAGGTTATCTGCCGCTGAGGAACAGACGTTTTTCTCTGATGGATGTTCCAGACATCACCGTCCTGCCGAAATACTGGCCGGATTTGAACTCGGTGTGGATGGGTGCGGCACCCGAGCCGGCCATTTTCCATACTGCATTCCGCTGGCTCGCCTGGCTGGTGCGCCTGCGTTTATTGCCTACGCTGTCTCCGCTTGCTTCGCTGTTCCATTTCGTTTCGCGCACATTCCGCTGGGGTGAACATCGCGGCGGAATGTTTGTTTCGATCCGCGGCAAGCAAGCGAATGGCGAGATGATTGAACGATCCTGGCATTTGGTCGCCGAAGGCGACAATGGCCCTTATATTCCGTCTATGGCTATTGAAGGCATTACCCGGCGCTGCTTGATGGGCCTGAAACCGCGGGCAGGAGCACGCGCCTGTGTCGACGATCTGGATCTGGTTGATTATGAAGCACTATTGAAAACCCGCGATATCCATACCGGCATCCGCGAGAACTCGTCGAAAACGGCATCGCACTCGCTCTATCAAAAGACGCTTGGCAACGGCTGGAATTTGCTGCCTAGAGAATTGCAGGAAATACATGGCCGTGACGGTGATCTAAACGCAGACGGCGATGCCAGTGTGGAACGTGGAAAAGGATTACTGCCCGCAATGGTTGCGACAGTATTCGGTTTCCCCAAACCTGCCGAAAGCATTCCGGTCAAGGTCTCGATTAAATCTCGCGGCTATATCGAGCACTGGCAACGTACATTCGGAAAGAAATCATTTGGCAGTACCCAGACTCTCGGTAGCACGACGGGACTGATTTCCGAACGATTCGGGCCGTTTTCGTTTGATCTGGCCCTGGTCATCCGGGACGAAAAATTAATGTTCATCGTTCGTGACTGGTATTTGCTCGGCATGCGTATGCCCAGAACTTTGGCGCCCGGCGGAAATTCGTTTGAATTTTCGGAGGCAGGCCGTTTTCATTTTCATGTAGAAGTCTCGCATCCACTGATCGGATTAATCGTGCGTTATCGCGGATGGCTGACACCGGCAACCGCTAAAACGGATTCACCGCGACTTTCTGGATCGTGATCCATGAGTATTAACGACGCGTTCCGAAACCAGCTGACCGAGTGCAAAAGGCCCTGGAAACTATTTAGCCTCTTTGCCGGCCTTGCGCTACTCGTGACGGGTTCGTTTTATTATCAAGCACCGGACTGGGATATTCCGATCTGTTTCATCATGGCGTTTTTCGCCTATTTGACCGCATCGTGGAGCCTGCGCGTACTGATCAAGCGGCGATGGAAATACTTCCCGCTGATGCTTTTGTTTACCTGGTTCACCGTTGACGGCTGCTATTGGCTTTACTGGAACTTTCAGAACCCGGAAGCGCTCGCACAGATGCGCGACGTCAATTTTCTTGCGTCACTCGTGCTTTATATCCTGTGCGGATTTGTCTGGTATTACCGTGGCAGCCTGAAAGAATTTTTTCTGGAGGCCAGGTCCATGCTGGCCAAAATCGGCGGCGGATGAACCCTGCTTTCGGGGCGATGGAACGCGCCCCCGCGGAATGCAACTACGCTGCCTGGTTCAATGCCTTATCAAGCATCAATTCAACCGACAACATGTCCGGCACGATGGCGGCATCGTCGTTCAACATTACTTTGGAATAGATGCCAAGCGGCAATTCCTTGATGTCATGCACTTCTTGCAGGTTGGTCGTACTCACTGTCACCAAGCGCGGGAAGCCGCTGGACAGCACGGCGAAATAAGGCAGTTTCGGATTATTGCCGAGCGCTTTCAGCACGGCGACCTTGGTACCGAAAGTGCCCGCTTCCTTGCCCCAGCCGGCGAACATCGAAAACGACATCAACGGCAAGCGCCAGCCACGCCAGCGCACGCGTCCAAGCAGCCAGTCAGGTGCATTTTCGACCGGTTCCGGTTCGGAGAAGGTAATGATCTCAGCGATGTTCGCATTGGGCAGCAAAATGCGACCTTCGGCGACGCTGATCAAAACGCCTCGGACATCGGCCTGTTTTACTGTGCTCATCATGCAACTCCGGAAAATTTATCGTTTGAAATATTCAAGCACCAAGCCAGCGAGCTCCGGAATATCGGCGGTTTTCCCGCCGAGCTTTACCAATGCATCCGAAGCCGCAGGTTCAAAACAATTCGTTGGATCCTGGGCCAGGGCCAAACCGCCCTGACTCTGGACGTAGGCCGCTTCGGCCGCCGTCTCATACGCCGCGCCGCTCAGGACGATAACGACGCTATGTTTTGCCGGCAGCGTGGAGACCAATTCCTGCTGGCTGTCCGCACCGCCGAAAAACAGTTCGTTCTCGACCAGATCCAGACCCACGCCGACCGGAATAACCGCCACCTGACCAGGTTCGGCCGTCTGGCCTTGAACCGCCAGGTAGACAGGTAAATTACTGACTTTCTGCAATTGGGCAACCAGACGATCGTGCTTGCCGACCTCGAGGTGTTGATACAGCAATACCGGAACATTCAATGTTTGCGGCAAGGCTTTTAAAAGCTGACGCACCGCATCCGGGCCACCCATCCCTGCGAGGATCAGAACGGCGCCTACATCGGACAAGGGTTTTTCGGCCTGCTCTTCGCCCTCGACGGCTTCGAGCACGAATTTGTTTTTCTTCAACAAGGCACTGGCAGCGGCGGCTTGCGCGGCGACCTGGCCGGGAATTTCTGCATCCATGTCCAGCAACGTCAGCGTGGATGCATCGAATTTCGGCATCTCCCTGGTGGTCTGCTCTGCCGATCCGCCACCGTTGGCAGCCGTTGATGGCTGCGATGGTTTCTGGCTCGGCGCATCGTCCTGGAGATTACTGAAATCCATGTTTTTCGCGACGGCACGATTGTCGTTTTTCTCGAATTCGTCCAACTGTGCGGCGAGTGCGGCGACATCGTCATCCATGCTGCTGCTCATTTCGACCGCATCATCGGATTGGTATTTGGAAAAAACGACCGGTTGTTCGCTGACCTTGAAATCGGCCAAGGTGTCGATCGTGTCTTCGAAATCAAGCGACGAATGTTCAGTCGTTGCAACAGTCGCAGATTCGCCGCTCTCCAGCGCGGAAAGATCGATATCAAAATCGGCATCATCGCCGAGACTGATTTCGTCCTTGATCTCGGCTTGCGAATTATCGAAGCTGATGAAGTCGTCATCCTGCATTTCAACGGCCGGCTGTCCAACTTCTGCAGCTTGCATTTCGGCCTGCGAATTGTCGAAATCGATGAAACCGCCATCGTCTACGGCAACAGCCTGTTCCGCGACCAAAGCAACGGGGGCGGTGAAGTCTTCGACCAGAAACTCTTCGGTCACTGCCGGCTCGACGAAATCGTTTCCGATTTGGGCTGCTGCAGTTGCCGCAGCTTCCGCCGAGATAAAACCGTCAAAGTCGGACAGTTCCATTTCATCTACGACCGGCGCCCTGTTTTCCAGCTCAACTTTCGTTGCCGGCGATTCATCGTGATTTTCATCGGCGATGTTCAAGCGCATGGCGTGTTCGAGATCGTCAAGATTCACGTCGAGACTTGTTTCAGGCTCGACTTCGGCCTGCGGTTCCGGAACATCGCGCTGCAAGGCGTCGGAATAACTTTCATTGACCGGCACATCAGTCGCAAGCGATTGCGTGTCGTGCAGGTAATCTTCCAGCTTGGCGTCCGCCATGGCTTCAGCCGGTGTTTCTGGCGCACCGGGTTGCGGCTGCCATTCATCTTGCGAGGCCATCGCCGAACCGGTAGGTACCGGCGGCATCAGATCGGTGCCGATGATTTTTGCGGCAAGATGTCTCGCCCAACGGTTCAGATCCCAGCCTTCCAGCTTTCCGCTTACTTCTGCATCGTCGTAAACGACTTCAATACTCGAACTACCCAGCAGATCGTCGAACTTGTCCAGCGCCGCTTCGATCGCCGGCTCCAGACTGACGACCATCACTTTCGGATTCAGGTCGCTGACTGCATTCGGACTCAAGTCCGACGGATCCCCTTCGCAGACCAAATCCGCGCCTAAATCCTGCAAGGCGGTGCGGAGTTGATTGCGGGATTCACCCGCCCTGGCAAGGAGAGCGACGCGTACGCCTGCATCAGCCATTGACCGGCTCCATGCCAAGAATTTCAAACACGTTACGCATCAATTCGTTTTCCTGATATGGCTTGCCGAGGTAGCGGTCGACGCCGATATCCATCGCACGCTGGCGATGTTTGTCGCCGGTACGCGAGGTAATCATGATGATCGGCACGTCTTTCAGGCGCGGATCCGAACGCATATGTTGCGCGACTTCGTAACCGTCCATGCGCGGCATTTCGATATCGAGCAGAACCAGATCAGGCGCACGTTCGGCCATTTTTTCGACCGCGTCGACGCCGTCTTTGGCGGTAAGCACTTCGAAATTGTTCCGTTCCAGGACGCGACCGGTAACTTTGCGCATCGTGATCGAATCGTCGACCACCATGACGGCGGGAATGCGTTTGACTTCCGGCGCTGCCACTGGAACCACCGGAGCATCTTCGCGACGAATGACGTTGAAACGACGCACCAAGGGTGCAACGTCGAGAATCATCACCACGCGACCGTCACCCATGATGGTCGCGCCGAAAATACCCGGGATCGAGTTCACTTGCGGGCCAACGGGTTTCACCACGATTTCGCGGCTGCCCATC
>CAZPCE010000165.1:5865-6524 GCA_964584915.1 uncultured Arenimonas sp.
AAGCTGGATCGCCAGGTCGGACGTTACAAAACCAAAACCCAGGATCACCACCACGCGACCATCGCCCATGATGGTGGCACCGAAGATGCCCGGCACCGAGGCCAGCTGCGGGCCACCGGTCTTGACCACGATCTCGCGGCTGCCCATCACCTGGTCAACACAGATGGCTGCACGCAAATCACCGGAACGTGCGAGCAACAACGGCATCTGCAAACTGTCTGCTGCCTTGGCGGTACCGTGACCGATCAAACGACCGAGATCGTGGATGGCATAGTCTTCGCCTGCGTAAGCAAACACCGGGTTCTCGCCGGCCAATTGCGTATCAAGTTCGGTACGACCGATACGACCCACACCCTGCACCGAGGCGATTGGCACCGCGAAACTGGTTTCACCGATTTTCACGAATACCGCTTGGGTAACAGCGAGCGTAAACGGCAGGCGGATAATGAATTCGCTGCCCTTGCCTTCTTCGGAGTTGATTTGCAGCGTGCCGCCGAGTTGGCGGATTTCACTGTAAACCACGTCCATGCCGACGCCGCGACCAGCAAGGCGACTGACAGTTTCAGCGGTCGAGAAACCCGTTTCCAGAATCATGGCGTACAAGGCGGAATCGGAAATTTCGGCATCGGCTGCGAGCAAGCCGCGTTCGATTGCCTTGT
>CAZPCE010000166.1:0-6494 GCA_964584915.1 uncultured Arenimonas sp.
CCGACTGAAAACCGAATGGCGTCAAAGTGCGGTTGTAGGCACCACTGCGTGCAATACCCGCCTTGAATAAACGCGTATGAGCCAGCAAATTGGCAGTCATGAAAGCACCATAGGAATGCCCGCCAATCGCCATGCGATTGCGGTCACCGACGCCGCGTCGCACCAATTCATCTACGGCCGCTTCCGCGCTCGAAATCAGTTGCGGCAGGTAGGTATCGTTCGGTTCGGTATCGCCCTCGCCGACAATCGGCATCGAAGGATCATCCAGCACGCCGTACCCCATCGACAGGAAAGCCTGCGGCCCCCAATAGCTGATGGCATTGAAACGATAAGGCGAATCCGTGACTTGGCTGGCGGCACTGGCCGATTTGAATTCGGTCGGATACGCCCAAAGCAGCATTGGCAAGGCGCCATCACGTTTGGAATCATAATTCGGCGGGAGATACAGGGTGCCGGTCAATTCCACGCCGTCCTTGCGTTTGTAGCGGATCTGTTCCTTCTTCACGTTCTTCAGTTGCGGCGTTGGATGCTTGAAGTAGGTCAGTGCATTCAATGCACCCGCCTGGCCGGTGGAAACAAGTTTTCGCGAATAGTAATTCGGCGGTTCGACCGGCGATTCACGCGAAGTCAAAAGATGCTTTCCATCGTTATCGAGAACGGCGCTGATCGATTCGTAATAAGGCGCTTCCGAGCGGAACAGTCGTGTCTTCTGCTTTGTTTTCAAATCCCAACGATCCACGAACGGGCGGTCGCCTTCCGGCGATGCACCGGCACCGACCAGGAAAATACTCTGGCCGTCCCGTGCAAACAGAAGGCGCTGAAAACCATTTTCGTCACCGACGGTTTCCGGTGTTCCGGGATCGTTGTAACGATCTTCCTGCGAACCACTGAACAACTTTTCCGGTGCCGCATCGATCTGGTCCGGCGCAACACGCCACATCGTTATTTGACGTGTCTTCCACCAGTATTCGTAAATCATGGCGACGTCGTTGCGACCCCAGACAATACCGGAATAGCGCGTTGCCAGCTTGGCGAGCAATACAGGTGCCTGCTTGAAAGGCGCCGCCTGCATGTACACCGCATCACGATGAGTGGCTTGTACGGAGGGATCGCCACCATCCAATGCTTCGGCCCATACCAGGGTTGCCGGCGCATCGGCACGCCATTCAATACTGCGCACGCCTGTCGTCACCGCATCATTGCCGACCGGCAAACCTTCCACCAATGGCAGTTCGGCAACCGTATGCACAAGCGCGCCGGTAAGGTCGCGCACTTCAATTTTCTTCGGAAAATAAAATGCCGGCACCAAATACGAGAACGGGCGTTGCATCCGCTGCGTCAAAATATATTGGCCACTCGGCGATGGCGAAACGCTGGTGAATAAATCCGGCGTCGACAGCAACTTGGCAGAACCCTCTAAATCTAGCAAGGCAAGTTGCAGACTGGCGTAGTGTTCAAACAATCTTGCATCGTTTTCATTTTTCAGCATGTCCTGGAAAGTGCGGATCGAGCGCTGTCCCGCCGCCGGTTTGGTTTCCTGGGTATTGGGGCCGGTCGGAATAGCGTCGAATGCCGGCGCCGCTTGTTGGTTCGGACGTAACTGCACCAGTAATTGCCTGCTGTTCGGCATCCACGCGAACCCATTGCCATTGATGGCATTGAGTGCCGCCCGCGAAAGTTTCCTGGCGCGATGCGCCTGCACGTCGATCAACCACAATTCGACGACGCCTGACTCCTGCACTACCCGGGTAAAGGCGATATGGCGTTGGTCGGGCGACCACTGGCTATCCGCGAGGCGGAGATTTTCCGGCATGCCATCGATCGTGATTTTTTTCCGGCTGGCGATGTCCACCAACCAGAAATCACTGGCAAAAGTAAATCGGCTTTGCGAGTAAGTGAGGGGATTGATCCGTCGTCCTGCCAGCTTCAATTCGGGTTGCGCAACCGTTGCGATGCTTGGCAAGGCCGGAATCTGAATCATCGCGGCCAGATCCCGTTTCGGGCTCAGCAATAGCTGTGGTGGCCGTGGCGCATCGACAAGAGCCTGAAGGGGGGCCGGAGGCAATTGATACCCCGAACCCGCCGCATTTTGTGCCGCCAGATTGCCGACATTGAGAACCAGCAATAAAGCCGCAAGACGGAAGAGTCCGATTCGAATTCGCATAGCCACCCCGGAAAGTTGAACGAGCAAGACTGCGAAGATTAATCCATCGACCGTCAAAATCACATAGAACCCGGCCCCTACCGATGGCACAGGCCCGGTTCACCCAAGCCGACTATGATGCACGCATGAAAAAACCTTTCTGCCTGCTTGCATTGCTGTTCGTCTTCACCGGTTTTCCGGACGCACAGGCGCGCACCGTGTATCGCTGCGTGCAAAAAGGCACGGTGAGCCTTGCAACTGCGCCGGAGCCTGGCTCCAAATGCACGGCGCAAACCTTCGACGATAACGCGGCCAAGGTTCCGAACCTGTGGGGTGCCAACGGCAAGCAAAGCGGCGTGCTTTACCAGCGCGAACAGGATGGCAAAACCGTTTACAGCACGCGCAATCTGCCCGGTTCATCACCCGTACTCGCCTATACCGTTACACCGCCGCCGGGGGCGTTTGCGCATTCCGGCCTGGGTTCGGTGGGAAAACCGAAAATCGATGTGCATTCGGAGCTTTTCAAATCGGCCGCAAAAAACAACAAGATCGAAGATGCCTGGTTGCGCGCCGTCGCCCATGCGGAAAGCAATTTCAATCCCGATGCGGTTTCAACGAAAGGTGCGCAAGGCATCATGCAAATGATGCCGACGACTTCGGCGCAGTACAAAGTGAAGGATCCCTTTTCACCGAGCGAATCCATCAATGCCGGCGCAAAAATGTTGAGCGAACTTCAACGTCGTTATAAAGGCGACCGGCGTCTTGCCACGGCTGCCTACAATGCCGGGATCGGGACGGTAACGCGCTATGGCGGCATCCCGCCTTATGCGGAAACAATTACCTATATCGACAAGGTAGACGCTCTATACGAGCTTTATCTCAAAGCGCTGACGCCGGTCAAACGCAAATCCTCCCGCAAGAAGAGAAGTTAGCGTTTGCGGAAAGTCACCACGAGCACGTCTCGATAGGCCGGAAGGCCTGAATCGAGTGGCTGGACGGCGGTAACGCCGTGATAGGCACGTGCGTCGTCAACCAGTGCCGCATCAAAAGGCTCGGTCAGCGTGAAACTACTGGACAGGCTGCCGTCCAGCGAACCAATCATCGTCGTGCCACTGGCGATATTGCAGCGTTTGATCAATAACACCAGCACATAATCCACGCCGTCACGATGCATGCCTTCCGGCGTCGGCAAGCCCGGAGCGTCGACGCTTGCTTCAATCCGGAACTGGTGAACTTCCACCAGCCATTGCTTTACCGATGGTGCCAAGCCCGAAAACAAATCGCGACAAAACCGGAGAATGGTTTGCAGGCTCACTCCACTGGCCTGCTCGTCCTTGATGGGCTCGAACCAGCGCTCGACCCCGCCGTTGAGCGAGTTGTAATCCAGCGTCTGGAAATGCGGCTGGTGCGGAAGCCTGCTTATATCGCCTGCCGAGGCTTCGAATACCGCATGACGGCGACGGCGATAACGGCCGTGATCCGCCATGTAGTTATCGAGGGCGAGATCGTTCCAGCTTTCGGCGAACGCATTCCAATCAGACAAATTTCCCTGCGCTTCCAGCTGACTGCGCATTTCACCGGCGTGTGCGAATACATGCGCGTGCTCACGCAAGGTTTTTTGGTAATCGGGCAATGACATGGGCGATATTATGCCGCATCGTTACCACCGAGCGCAGGAGCGTCCTTTAGGCGCGATAAACCACGCCAGATTGTCGCGCCTAAAGGACGCTCCTACGCGGAAACTTATCCCCCCGGCTTCAACTGCCCGATCGCTTCCAGCGAGGCAACACGCCGTTGTTCGGCAGCATTGAATTGTCGTGCGCGCAACGCGGCGATCGCCTGCGCCTGGGCCGTTTGCGACAAGCCGCGATTGGCGTCGATGCGCGAACGTTCAAGCAGATACTGGTCGATACGCGCATCCCATTGGGCGCGTTGCTGGTCAAGCTGGGCCAATCTTGCCGCGGCATCCTTTCCCCAAAGGGCTTCACGTTCCGCCGCACGTTGCTTGTCGGTCAACTTGAGTGCATCGAGCTGGCGGGTCTGTTCAGTGACGAGCGTGGCCATGTCAGCCTCGGTTCGTGCCGAATAATGCTGGGAAGCATCCAAAGCTGCCAATTGCCTGGCTTTTTCTTCGGCACTCAAGTTTTTGTCATTGGCGATGGCCATTCGCTTCAATGTCAACGCGGCCAGCATTTCTTCTTCGGCGAAGAAGGCGAAAGCCATTTCTTCGCCCAGCATTTGTTTCCTTAGTGCGGTTACTTTTTCAAGCCGCTCTTCGGGCTTGCTCAAACCGCCAATATTCATGTCCGTGAGCGCATTCAGGTAATCGGAGTAGCGGTCGAAGTATTTCAAGGCAACATCGGTATTGGAAGGACTGTATTTGCCCAGCAAATAATCCTTCAGCAGTGAGCGAATCTGCACCAGATCCTGCTCTCCCATGAGGCTCAGGTAATAATCGAATAGTCGGCGCATGCCCAGATCAAGCACCACTTTGCCGCCGGCATCCAGCGCAACAGCGCCGTCCACTTCGGTTCCGCGCAGAGAACTTTTTTCCAGCGAAAAGGCGGGTTCCAGTGACATCGAATTTGTGTTCGATACCGTGGCTTCCCGCCTTTCCATTGAATCGCTTCCGGCAGCTGATTTTTGATCGTTGTTGCTTTGCGGCGCACTACGATTCGCTTGCCAGAAAAACCCGAGTGTTGCGATGCCAAGCATCGCAACACCAAGGACTAACGAACGGTTCTTGCTCACAAGCCAAGCGTTTTCAGACGATTGGCCTGTGCCCGCAGAACGCTGGATGGACTGGATGAAAACAAACCACGCAGGCCAAGGAATTGATTCACTTCGTCCAGGTGATTCCACGAATAGTCATCGCGCAACACCGTGCCCCAATGCGATGAGCAGCGACCCACCAAGCCATCATTCTGCTCGAAACCAAAGACCAGACTGCCGGCGCCCATCAGCGGATCGCTCACATCAAAGACATTGGTCAATACCGATGTGCCGCCCATCGAGTAATAGCGAATTCCATTGACCAGGTTCGCGCCGCTGCCGCATGAACTCGTCGGCTTTCCTTGCGGGTGACGGGAATTGAAACTGTTTGAACCCGAGGTGCTTAACGATGCCAGCGCACCGAGCGCATTTTGCGGATCGGTATTGCCGGACAAGCCGCCAAGGAATGCACTCAGCGCATTCACGAAACCGGCAACAAACGTTCGTCCTGCCGAGCCCGGTGGCAACGTGGTACTCAACAAATCCGCCATCGGTGCACCGGTGTTCGGCGAACCCAGAACGGTCACCGATGCCACCAGATCAGGGCGTACGGAGGCCACATAACGAATGGTCGGGCCGCCGTGGCTGTGTCCGATCAAATTGAACTTCTGCTTGCCGCTCACGGCACGCAAGTTATCCAGATCGCGGATCAATTGTTCACCGCGCACTTCGGAATAATTACTGGCGGAAACGCTGGCGGTATACACCTTGGCACCACCGGATTTCAATTCGCCGCCAATGCCGTACCAATAGTCGTAAACACCCAGCACCGAATCGAAACCCAACAGGCCGTGCACCAGCACGATCGGGTTTTTGGTTTGTGTATAGCCGGTTTGTGCAGTGGCGCCGAAAGAACAGAAACAAAAAAACAGAACGGCCAACACGCGGCCGGCAAAAGTGCGATTCATAAGCTCCCTCCCAAGAGTATGGATCTGAATGTATTTAAGGCTTGCGACTCAATACGGTGCCGAATGGCGAACTGAATGTAACAGGTTTTGACAAGTCGTCATCTTGCATAGCAGCAATCGCGTGAAATCACACAAGCCGTTGATAATGTTCAACATCGAATCGGCGTGTTTTGCTGCGATAGACGAAAGTGAAGTCCGGCCATAGCGTCGTGTTCAATCCGTTGCTGGCCAAATACCAACTGGAGCAACCGCCGGTATTCCATACCGTCCCGGCAAGTCGTTTTTGCAATGCCGTATTGTAATCGTTCTGTACTTGTTGCGGCATATCGAACGCGACAGACGATTGAGTCACGAGCTTCAGGGCCGACATCACATAATTCGCCTGCGACTCGATCATGTAGATCATCGAGTTATGACCCAGCGCGGTATTGGGTCCGGTCATGATGAAAAAATTCGGGAAGCCGCTGACTGTTGTGCCCAGATATGCGCTCGGGCCCTGCTTCCACTGTTCATTCAATTCTATATTCTCCAAACCATGCACCGGAAACGGCGAACCTGCTTCAGCCGCAAGAAATCCGGTGCTGGCTATGATGATATCGAGTCGATGCTCGTTACCATCGCGTGTACGAATGCCATTCGGCGTGATGCATTCGATAGCATCGGTGATCAGT
>CAZPCE010000167.1:0-6482 GCA_964584915.1 uncultured Arenimonas sp.
CTGAAGTTTTTCATACCGAAACCCAACGGCCAAGTGTTTTGTCGAAACGGCGGATGACCACTGCTGGCGCTCCCACGGCAACCGAATACTCAGGAATGCCCCTTGTCACGACGGCATTGGCGCCAATCACCGAATTCCTGCCAACGGAGGCGCCAATGATGCAGGCGTTTTCACCTATCCAACAACCATCGCCGATGACAACCTCGCCCTTGAACAATACCGGTTGACTGATTATCGGCTGCGAAATATCTTCATAGGCGTGCAGGTTATCGGAGATGTACACGTTATTCGCCGTTAGCACTTGGTCGCCGATGATCACCTTGCGCACCGCGGTGATGTGGTTGGCGTAACCAAACACGCACCCGGACCCGATGCGCATGGCCGGTGGCTCAGCCCCCCATGCGGCGTAAAGCCAACCGCCTTTCTGCATCACGGTCTTGGCGCCGATTTCAATGGCGGCTGCACCGTCGATACGGAATGGCCGACACATGAAGGCTCCCCTCCCTAAGCGATATAGCAAAGGCGCATGGATCAGATGGAAAAACTTGCGGCCGAGCAATCCCCCGATTCGCTGCGGCAGCATGACGAGAAAGCCGAAAAGCCCCCTGTTCATGCCTGGCTCCCGTCGCGATTGAGACACTCGAGGAATTTTTCTGGCGTGTCGAAGCTGGTCGAAAGCCTCTTCAACTCGGCTTCACTGCGCTCCCACCAGCTGGACTGCTGCAGGCGTTCGCGCAGATCCTGATCGAAACGCCAGGCAACGACCTTGGCCGGAACGCCGGCCACAATGGCATAAGGCGGGACATCACGTGTAACGACGGCACCCGCGCCAACAACGGCACCGACCCCGACCACCTTTCCGGCAATGATGTAAGCGCCCTGTCCGATCCAGACATCGGCCCCGATGGTCGTCCTTGGCAAGGCATCGACAAACAGGTCTTCCGTCGTCAAAAACGCCGGCAAGGGCTGGCGAGTGTCGTAAAAGACGGGGTTGGTACTGATCATGTGGGTGGGATGCCGAGCCAGACCGATCTTGACATCGCCAGCGATGGAGCAAAAAGGACCGACAGTGGCGTTAAAAATTGAGCTCCCCGACTGGACATAGGAGAATCTACCAATCTCCGAAGCGACCACGGTCGCCCCTGGAAACAGCACGACGCGCGCACCTATGCGGGAAGCCCCACCAACCACAGCGCCGGTATGTATAGTGACCTGAGGATGTTGCCGGCGCGCGCGCCAAGTGCGCAAGATGCTTTTCAGGAATTCTGGCAGCATTCATAAGCCCCATGGGAGAAAATCTCCCAAATACTTTCATCGGGCGCAGCGTGGGCGCGCAAATAGGTGTTTTCGTAAAGCGCATACGTGTCGGCGTTGATCGCCAGACTGGCGCGAACTAGCGCCGAACGAGCTGACGCATCGTCGATATCGACCAGGGGGGCCTGCAGCACCCGCTGCGGCGCCAGCACCCAGGGCATGTACCAACTGTTGCGCAACACCTCGCTGACCAGAAATACTAGGGGACGACGCCAGAGAACGGCAAACGAAATGGCGGTCGATGCATGGGCGAACACTACGGCAGCGCCCTTGATTAGCTCCGCCGTTTGCCCGAACACCACATCCCGGTCGCCGAACAGTTTCTTGTAATATTCGTCGCTACGTGAAGCTGGGTAAGCGGCAATGCGTATCCGCAGGCCACTCTCCTGCTCGAACTCATCGAAGAATCGTTTGATGGAAATGGAGAAGCGTTCGAAGGTCACTGGGATTTCGTATCCGAGTTCTCCGTTATCCTCGTGCGAAGGTAGGTTCTCGTCGATGTACAGGGCCCAGCCGGGCTCGCCCGAGACAGGACCCTCGGCATTGACGCGCCGAAATTTCTCGTAATCGAACGAATGGGCCAGAATCTTCGTCTCTGCACTGACAAATCTCGGGTTCGACTTCCAGGAAGTACCCGCCACCAGCGCGATATCCGGAGACTGATCAGGCAAGGCCCGCAGCAGCAGGCTGCGCCCCAGCTTGTTCAACGCACGCGACAGCACGCGGCTCTTGTAGGCATAGACAAGGCCCCGCCCAGACAGGCTCACGCGCCGCCATTCCTTCGGCAAGGCCACGGAACCGCTGTCTAAGACGGCGATCTTGAATCCAGCGCGTTTTAATAAATGGAACAAGATGATCGCCTGAGCGGAAAACTGCCCGACATAATCCATCGCCACCCCGGCCGGTGTCTTTGCAACAAATCGCCGGAACGCCTTCAGCGAGTTTATTTGAACCACTTCATCGCAGATCGGCGGATGGACCTTGCGCCGTAGCATAGTCTGGGGCATCAGCCACGAAGAGCAATCCAGGATCGACAATTCGAAGCGCTGCCTGAGCGCATCGATGCCCATCCGCTCGTAATCTCTAGGCGAGAACGGATTCTTCAGTAGCAACAGCAGGGTTTTCTTGCCAGTCACTTTCGTATTAACTTCCATTAACTTTGCTTTCCTCTTATTCGTCGCTCAACTCGCAAATGAAGAATTTCTAGAGCACCAATCTCAAGCTCTGCCCCGACTAAGTATGCTGGTCAGTCTTGCCAGATAGCCCTCAGCTCTTCCCGCTGCATTCCCATCACTTGAGGAAGAAGTATTACCAAGGTAAAACTGGCCGCCAAGTAAGCCACACCTGTTAGAAACATGCCAATGAGCATCGGCATGCTCCCAGAGAGCGCGAAGGATGGCTGAACTATGGTTAGAAACTCAAGCACCAAAAACTTGCAGACGTAAGCGATCAACAACAGGGCAAGAATGGTACCCAACTGCTCAAGCCACTCAAAGGAAATTCCGAAATAGCGTGAGATCACCCAGGACTGGACGTTGACGAACAAAAAATTGACTCCGACGGTACTCCATGCCAAGCCCATGGCCGCAAGCCCCAGTCCGAGCCCGCCCCACTCGGTCGGCGGCGCAATCAGTACGTAGGAGACCGGAATGCTGGCCAGCAATCCGGCAACTGTGATCTTCATATACACCGAGTTTTGCCCGGTCGCCATGAACAAGGTCGCGTTAATCTGCCCAACCGCCTGATAGATCGGATAAAACAGCATCAGCATAAAGACCGGCCAGGCCGCTTGATACGCACTCCCGAGCAACACATCTATCAGCACTACTGTCCAAGGCGCGAAAAAGCAGGAAACCAGTGCTGCCAAGAATAACAACGACTGTGCCGTTTTCCGGTACAAGCCGGCAACCCGTTCTCGAGCACCGCGCTCGTTGGCTTCTGCGATCTCCTTCCAGAAGATGTTCAATATCGATACGCTAGCCAGCAGGCTGATCGCCGACAGTTGAGCTGCCACCTGATAAAAACCCTGCTGCGAAGCGCCGCCATAGCGCTGCAACATCCAGCGTACGGCGAATTCGCATGCAAAGGTGCATACGGCAATAACCGCCATTGGTCGGCAATAGCGGACATAGTCCCCAAGCACCGTCCTAAAATCGTCGACTTTGTGTTTTTCCGGAAGCGGCTCCGTTTGGCTTGCGAAATAAGATTTGCGCAGCGTTACCGACAACCAGGCGGCAGCAATAAAGTACTCGCCGGCGATAGCCCAGAGCACAGCACGCACGCTGAGCCAATCGCCTTGCAGCATCGCAGCAACCAGCACCATATGAACCAGAACGATGAGTACGCCTACCATCTGGATCCGCATGGTCTGGCGCACCGACTCATGCATCTGCACGACGGTAAGCCACACCTGGTTTTGCAGGAAAGTGGCCAACAACGCCAGCATGATCAAGTCGCGCTCAAGCCCCAACCAGAATTGAGCAATCAACTGGTCGGGCAGAATCAGCGCTACCAGCGCCAGCGAAAACAGAAACTGTAAGGCAAGCCAAGTGAAATAAGCTGCGTAGTAATGGTAAGAGCGCCCGCGCTGGGCGATGAAGGTGTAAAAGGCACTGGAGCTGCCTAGGTCTAGCAATGCGCGAATAGCCCAAAAACTACCGAGCAAATAAGCCAAGTTACCGTAATCAGCAGGGCCCAAGACACGAGCCACGAGCAGACCCACAGCCAAGCTGATGGCTGCACGACCCGCATTGGCACACACAGAAAACAGAAAACGTTTGCGGATTGAACTCACACCAAGAATAAAGCCTAAATCGAAAAGCCGTCGTCAACAAAGATATTCTGACCCGTCATGTAACGGGACTCATCAGACAAAAGAAAGAGCAGTGTGCCAACAACATCCTCTGGCGCCAACATACCCTTGGAAGCACAGTGAGCGCTATAGGCAGCCAAAAAATCAGCAGGTTGTTCGCCCAAGATACCGCCAGGACTTAGGCAATTCACCCGGATACCATGCCCCTTAAAGTATTGAGCGAAATAGCGAGTTAGGTGGACCACTGCTGACTTGATAGCCGCATACTCAACAGGCATAGTCATCGACGTACCTTCATACACTTCGAACCGCGGAGCCATTGAGCCGTAAATGGAGGACATGTTGATCAAATTGCCGTGGCCTTGCGCCTTAAATGCCATGCAAAATTGCTGCGCTACTAAAAAATAGCCACCAAGATGACTATCAACGTTCTCACAGAAATCATAATAAGTCACATCTTCTAGTCTACGTCCATAATTTTTATTTCGCGGGTATGCATTGTTCACTACAGCATCAATTTTTCCGTAGCGCCGATGAAGGTTTTTAATCAACTCTGAAACGGAGCTCATACTAGTGATATCGAGCTCGGCCGCCTCGATCGCCCCGCCCCCCGTCTGAAACTGCCATTTTTCTGCGACCCGCTGTGCCATGCCCAAATTAATGTCCGCAGCAATTGCGATTGCACCTCGGTTTGCTATTGCATCTACAAAAATACTACCAAGTGCACCAGCACCACCAGTTACAACAATTACTTTTTTATTTAACATGACTGATCAATGAAAGTACTCTTTCGGATTAATCTGCATCTCTTCTCTTAGAGAAAAGTATTCGGCCCTCGATCAAAAGGTGATCCAATCCTGATAACTCGAACGTACGAATGGCATCGGAGATCGTATCGACAATCGGCTCTCCATGTAGATTGAAGCTAGTATTAAGAAGAGCCGGTATACCGGTTCGATGAAAAAATGCGCTAATTAACTCGTGGTATTGAGGGGCATCATCACGACTGACAAATTGTGGTCTAACAGTTCTATCGTATGGGTGGGTACCCGCTTCAATTTTTGCATGAGCCTCCGGACGAATATCAAGACTTATCGCCATAAAGGGAGACCTCAATTTTTTGGGGTTTGAAATGTATTCATCGCTGTGCTCTTCTAGAATTGAAAGAGCAAATGGCATCCAAAAATCGCGATTTTTGATTGCTTCATTGATCTGCTGCACCGAAGAACGACGACTTGGATCCGCGAGAATGCTGCGATTGCCAAGCGCTCTAGCACCGAATTCTGCACGCCCCCGCACGCATGCAACAATGTCTCCATTCGCAATTAGTTTCGCGACATCATCTGGCATTACAGAATCGCGCACATCAAATCTATCTTTATATTTACCAATATCTAATGTTTCTAATTCATCACGAATATCGTATCCAAGATATAGATTGGAAACTGGTTTGTTTAATTGCTTATTCGAATTGAGAAGATAGCAACCTCCAATACTAAGACTCTCATCTCCCGACGATCCACAGACAAATATTTCATCTACGCAATCGAGCTCGGAGATGGCCTTGTTCATTTTGATATTCATTGCGATTCCACCGCCAATGACAAATCGCCTGATTCCTGTTTCTTTTGCGATATTGCTCACGAGTTTGCAAGCAATTTTCTCTGTATAGAGTTGAACAGCAGCACCAATGTTGTCAAACCGATGCACTTTCCATGCATCCTCCAGATAACTAAATAAATCCTTGGGTCGATCCTTGGAGACTATGCGCATACCATCTACTTCGCACAAATTCTCTATGGCAGCCATGGCACGCTCTGCATAGGACGTCTTCGCATATGGTGCCAGCCCCATTACTTTGAATTCGTGTTCATCAGGACGCATACCAAGAATTAATGTTGCCATCTTATAGATGCGACCAAGGTCGTTTTGGCTAGACTCAGCTAAGAGATTAAATTTCTCTCCAGACACGCGCCAAACAGTTTGATTTCTTCCATCGCCCCAGCCGTCCATCGTCAAGACAATGCAATCCTCCCCTCTAAACGGAGAGCCAAAATAAGAGTAATAAGCGTGACAAGTATGGTGGTCAAGAAATTCAATCCTTTCCTTCGATATGCACAGCTCTTTGGCCAATAAGTTTGCGCTTTCGGCTCGGAACAAATCCATTTCACGCTGCTCATCAGCAATTACATCATCACTTAGGTAAGAAAAGTCAAAATATTCTTCTGCCTTGTTAAACTTAGGATCATCGCGCAACCACTTCAAATAATCAGTACAGCCTTCGCCACGCAATCGGCGCTTATAAAAACTTTCACCATAATAATCGCGATAATCCTGAAGAGAAAACTCAGTATTT
>CAZPCE010000168.1:0-6468 GCA_964584915.1 uncultured Arenimonas sp.
ATAAAGTGAAGCTGGGTTTAGGTTCCGCGCCGTGCAAATACGGCACATCGGTTTCGAACAAACTTTCTTCGTGCAGGCTTTCGCCGCGATGGGTTACGCGCAGAGCTTCCTGCACCGGTGACAAACCACGAATGATGAACATGCGGCCATTGGGTTTCAGCCATTGGCCAAAAATTTCCGGAATGTTCGTGACAGCCGCAGTGACGGCGATCGCATCAAAGCGGCGATCGTTCTGCCAGTTGAGTACGTCTGCACATTCCAGGCGGACATTGCGAAGGCCTGCAGCCAGCAACTTTTGTTTTGTCTGTTCGATGAAATCGGCGTGGATATCAAGACTGACCACTTCGCGCGCCAGATGCGACAAGCAAGCGGTGACGAATCCGGAGCCGGTGCCGATTTCCAGCACGTCATCCTGGGAATTCAAATCCAGCGCCTGCAGCAAACGGCCTTCAAGCACGGGTTTCATCATCACTTCGCCATGCGCCAGCGGCAGCGCAATATCGGTGTAGGCGAGGTTGCGATATTCGGCATCGACGAAATCTTCGCGTTGAAGTACATGCAATACGTCAAGCACGCGTGGATCGAGCACGTCCCAGGGGCGAACCTGCTGCTCTACCATTGCGAATCGGGCTTGTTCAAAATTGACTGACATACTCAAAGGTCCTTGGTGCGCAAAGAGCGGTATTTTACGCTCGAAGCGGCTTGGCTGGTGAAAATAATGCCGTATTACTACACCAGCACTCAGTGCCGGAAGTCATCGGGACCAGAGTCACGCTACCGCCATATTCTCGATATCCCGTCACTAGATGCATAAAGTACCGTCCTGGTTGCGTTTTCCGTAAGCGAGCAGAAACACGCTGACGACTTCTTCGGCGTGTGCCAGGCGCTCTTTCGCATCGGGCAGCGGCGCAACGCCGACCAGAGTACGCATATGCCTGACGCCTTTGAGCATCACGAAAAAATGTTCGGCCGCCTTGCTCGGAACCGGTATGTCGAGGTCGCCGCTGTTGCAGCGCTGGCTCAGGAACATCTCCATATCTTTCAATGTGCGGCGTGGGCCGACCGTGAAGAAGATTTCAGCAAGTTTGGTGTTTTGACCGGCTTGCGCAGCCATGATCCGGAAAAGCTGGATCGCGCATTCGTCCATGGTCAGTTCCAGAAAGCCCTTCGCGATATGCATCAATGCCTCGCGTACGCTGAGCTCAGGGTGCAATTCGAAAGCCTGGTGCGGCAACTGGTGTTCGCAGAACTCTTCGACCGCAGCGCCGAAAAGCGTGTCTTTGTCAGTGAAGTGGCTATAAAGGGTCAATTTTGAAACGCCGGCAGCCTGGGCAATGGCATCCATGCTGACCGCATCGTAGCCCTTGGACGGAAACAGTGATTGCGCGGCCTCCAGAATGGCGGCGCGTTTCTCGGGGTCTTTGGGGCGACCGGGGGCGTTGGGGCGGGAGGTGAGATTCATGGGGGAATAGTGTAAATAGTTATTGAACTGACTGGTAAACTAAATATACTATACCGCGAAGTTCAGTAATAGAGACCTCTTATGAAATTGCATCAAATGGCTGGCAGCCTTGCCCTGATCTCCTCGCTTTTGCTGCTGACAGCCTGCAAAGACGAGCCTCTTGCCGAACCGTCACGTCCGGCCCTGGTCGTTCAGCCGGGAGCAGGTATTGCCTCGGCAAGCGTCTATTCCGGTGAAGTGCGCGCGCTCGAGGAGCCGCAGCTGTCGTTCCGGATCAGCGGAAAAATCGCCAAACGCTTCGTGGATGTCGGTACTCCAGTCAAGGCCGGACAGGCATTGGCACAGCTGGATGCCAATGACGTGAATCTTCAGGCGCAATCTTCACAGGCGGCCTTGGCCTCGGCGCAATCGGATCTGGCCTTGGCCAAATCGGAACTTGAGCGCTACAAGGCATTGGTCGACAAGCAGGTGGTCAGCCGCTCTTTGTATGAAACCCGGTTGTCGGCCTACCAGGCCGCGGCAGCCCGCGTCAAACAAGCGCGAGCCGCGGCCAATGTCTCTTCCAACCAAACCGGTTATGCGATTTTGCGTGCCCCCAAAGACGGCGTGATCGCCCAGCGCATGGCGGAAGCCGGACAAGTGGTCGGCGCCGGACAGACGATTTTCGTATTGGCGACCGACGGCGCACGTGAAATTTCGATCAGTGTTTCCGAACAATTTGTTTCGCAGTTTCAGCCCGGCCGCAAAATGCAGGTGGAATTGTGGGCGGCACCGGGGAAAATATTTCCCGCCACGCTTCGCGAAATCTCTCCTTCCGCCGATCCGCTTGCACGAACGTTTGCGGCCAAGGTGAGCTTCAAGGCCGACGGCGTGAAAGCCGAAGTCGGCCAGAGTGCCAGAGTCTATGTGCAGGATGAGAACGACAGCAAAATGAGTTTGCCGCTTTCGGCCATTCACCAGCTCGACGGCAAACCGGCAGTCTGGGTGCTCAGGAAACTGAGCCCCGCAATAGATAAAACCCTCAGCGACGAAGAGCAAAAACAATTTCAGGAGCAGGCCAGACGCGAACAGCAGGTGCATCTGGTGCCGGTGAAAATCGGCCCGTACGGCGAAACCAGCGTACCGGTTTTATCGGGCGTAAGTACATCTGATTGGGTCGTTATCGCCGGCGTGCATTTGTTGCGCGAAGGCCAGCCGGTTCGTGCCGTCGACAACAACAATCGCGAAGTTGCGGCCGCATTCAATGCGGTTGCCGCCAGCAAAACCGCAGCCAACTGAGATTCAATATGAGCAATTTCAATCTCTCGGCTTGGGCGCTGAATAACCGCACCCTGGTACTCTTCATCATGATGGTGCTCGCGGTTGCGGGCGTGGTCAGCTACCAGCGTCTCGGCCAGTCGGAAGACCCGCCGTTTACCTTCAAGATCATGGTGGTCCGCACCATGTGGCCGGGTGCGACTGCCGAAGAGGTATCGATGCAGGTGACCGATCGCATCGAAAAGAAATTGATGGAAACAGGCAGTTACGAATTCATTCGTTCGTATTCGCGCCCGGGCGAATCGCTGGTCATGTTCATGGCCAAGGATTCGATGTTTTCCGACAAGCTGCCCGAACTGTTTTATCAAGTCAGAAAGAAAACCGGTGATATCAAGCCAACGTTGCCGGAAGGCGTGATCGGGCCTTTCTTTAACGACGAATTCGGCGATACTTTCGGCAACATCTATGCCCTGTCGGGCGATGGTTTCGATTACGCCACCCTGAAAAATTATGCGGAGCGGCTCGAACTCGAATTGCATCGCGTTCCCGATGTGAACAAGGTCGATTTGCTCGGTTTGCAGGACGAAAAAATCTGGATCGAATTATCCAATACCAAGCTGGCTACGCTTGGTATTCCGATGGATAAAGTTCAGGAAGCCATCGATCAGCAAAACGCCGTCACGCCGACCGCTTTTTTCGAAACCGGTAGCGATCGCGTACAACTCCGCGTCGATGGCGCGTTCGACAGCGTTGAACAAATCAAGAATTTTCCAATACGCGTCGACGACAGAAGCCTTCGTTTAAGCGATGTGGCCGACATCAAGCGCGGCTTTACCGATCCGGCGCAGCCGCGCATGCGTTTCATGGGCGAAAACGCGATCGGCATTGCGGTTTCGATGCGCCCGGGCGGCGATATCATCGCGCTCGGGAAAAACCTGGATGCCGATTTTGAAAGACTGAAAGAAAGTTTGCCGGTCGGCATGGAATTGCGGAAAGTTTCCGATCAACCGGCCGCTGTTTCCAGCTCGGTCAGTGATTTTGTTCGCTCATTGGCGGAAGCCGTAATCATCGTGTTAGCCGTGAGTTTTTTCTCGCTCGGCAAACGCGCTGGCGCGGTGGTGGCCTTGTCGATTCCGCTCGTGCTTGCGATGACCTTCGCGGCGATGGCCTACTTTGGTATTGGTCTGCATAAAATTTCTCTCGGCGCCCTGATTTTGTCGCTGGGTCTATTGGTGGACGATGCCATCATTGCGGTGGAAATGATGGCGGTAAAAATGGAGCAGGGGCTTGATCGATTCAAGGCAGCCAGCTTCGCCTACACCAGTACCGCATTCCCTATGTTGACCGGAACGCTGATCACAGCGGCAGGTTTTTTGCCGATCGCGACCGCACAGTCGGGCACCGGTGAATATACCCGTTCAATTTTCCAGGTCGTCACGATTGCGTTGATATTGAGCTGGATTGCGGCGGTTATTTTCATTCCGTATCTGGGCGACAGATTGTTGGCGGATCCGAAGCCGCTGGCGCACGGGCAAACCCATCACGAAGTTTACGATACGAAGTTCTACAAGAAATTCCGCCGGCTTGTGGCCTGGTGCGTGAATTACCGCAAAACCGTCATACTCGTGACGTTCCTGGCAACGGTGTCTTCGGTTTTCCTGTTCAAATACGTGCCGCAGCAATTCTTCCCCTCGTCAACGCGACTGGAGTTGATGGTGGATCTGGAATTGGCCGAAGGCGCTTCGCTGGAAGCAACCGAAATAGTCGCCAAACGTTTCGAAAAAATGATCAAGGATCGCAGCGAACTCGATAATTTCGTCGGCTATGTCGGCACCGGCTCGCCACGTTTCTATTTGCCGCTCGACCAAAAATTGCCGCAGGCCAATTTCGCCCAGTACGTGCTTACGACGAAAAGCAATGCGGAACGCGAGCAGATCAGGAAGTGGTTGATCGAGAAATTCAAAACCGATTTCTCCGATGTACAGGCACGCATCAGCCGTCTTGAAAATGGCCCGCCGGTGGGTTACCCGATTCAATTCCGCGTGTCCGGCGAACACATCGACAAAGTACGTGAACTGGCGCAACAAGTGGCGGAGCAAGTAAGAGCCAATCCAAATGTCGACAATGTGCATCTTGATTGGGACGAACCCAGCAAAGTAGTCCGTATTCATATCGACCAGGAACGCGCGCGCGCTCTGGGTGTGAGTTCGGCACAGGTGGCCTTGTTCCTTCGCGGCTCGCTGTCGGGCACGCATGTGAGTACTTTCCGGCAAGGCAATGAATTGATCGAAATCGCCTTGCGCGGCCCGAATCAGGAACGCGAAAGCCTGTCCCTGCTCGGTAGCCTTGCCGTTCCCACCAGCAATGGCCGTGCGGTTCCGCTGTCGCAAATCGGAACGCTGGAATACGGTTTCGAGGAAGGCATTATCTGGCATCGTAATCGACTGCCGACCGTGACCGTGCGCGGCGATATCTACAAGAACGTCACACCGCCGGCAGTGACGGCGCAAATCCTGCCGAGCCTGGAATCCATTCGTGCGAAATTGCCGAGCGGTTATTTGCTGGAAACCGGCGGCACGGTGGAAGATTCCGGCCGCGGTTCGAAATCGGTGGCGGCCGGTGCGCCTTTGTTCCTGCTGGTCGTGGTGACCTTGCTGATGATCCAGCTGAAAAGTTTCCGACGCATGTTCATGGTGCTGTTGACGGCGCCTCCGGGCTTCATCGGCGTCACCTTGTTCCTGCTGATATTCCAGGTGCCGTTCGGTTTCGTCGCGATGCTGGGCACCATCGCGTTGACCGGCATGATCATGCGCAATTCGGTGATTCTGGTGGACCAGATCGATCAGGATATTGCGAGTGGCCATTCGCCGACCGATGCCGTGATCGATGCCACCGTACGCCGTTTCCGTCCGATCGTATTGACCGCACTTGCCGCGATGCTCGCGATGATTCCGCTTTCACGCAGCGTGTTCTTCGGGCCGATGGCAACCGCGATCATGGGTGGCCTGTTGGTGGCAACGGCATTGACCTTGTTGTTCCTGCCAGCCTTGTACGCCGCCTGGTTCAAAGTGCCGTCGCCGGATATGAAGCTATACGGCAAGTAGTAAAAGTTCTCGCGACCGAGTCTGTCTGCCTGGCTCCCTCCCCCTTGTCACGGACAGACTCGGAACGCGTTTTTATTTTGTTGTAGGAGCGCCTTTAGGCGCGACAAATCCCGCCAGATCCGTCGCGCCTAAAGGCGCCCCTACCAAGCGAGAGTGGAATTTTCATATGCAACAATTTCAAATTGCCGTCCAGGAAAACGACAGCGTCGCCGCAACGTTTTTTCCGGCGAATACTGAAAGAAAATTAAACCGCAGCGTTATCGTCGGCCCTGCCGCCGCCGTGTCGCAAACCTACTACACCGGTTTTTGCCAATATCTCGCCGAATCCGGTTACGACGTGATGAGTTTCGACTTCCGCGGTGTCGGTCAATCGAAAACGCGCGATATCCGCGAGTATCGCGACATCGGTTTTCTTGCCTATGCCGAACATGATTACCCGGCGGTCGTGGACGCGATGCTGGAAAAATTTCCGGATCAAAAATTATTCATCGTTGGTCACAGCGTCGGCGGCTGGATGCCGGCGCTGACGAAAATCAGCAGCAAGATCGATGGTTTGATAACCGTGGCTGCCTTGTCCGGTTACTGGCGCCTGATGGCAAGGCCGGCGCGTTATCTGCATTTCATGGCCTGGTATTTGATTGCGCC
>CAZPCE010000169.1:0-6461 GCA_964584915.1 uncultured Arenimonas sp.
CGATTTCAACGCCCTTGACCGCATTGATGCTCATCATGGCCGAAGCCAGCTCAGCATCGAGTTTGCCGTAGATCGGTTCACCCCAGCCCGCCGGCACATTGTCGGCCACCACCATCAGGCGCGCGCCTACCGAATGACCGGATTTGCGGACGCTGTCCATGAAATTTTCCAGCTCGACGACCTGCTCCGCGGAGGGCCAGAAAAACGCATTCGACTCCACCACGTTCCAATCGAATGAAACCGGTTTCATTTCGCCGACTTGCGCGACATACCCGCGAACGCGGATGCCGTATTTCTGCAGCAACCATTTTTTTGCGATTACCGCAGCGGCAACCCGCATCGTGGTCTCGCGTGCGGACGAACGCCCGCCGCCGCGCGGGTCGCGAATGCCGTATTTCTGCCAGTAGGTGTAGTCGGCATGGCCCGGACGGAACTGCTGGGCGATATTCGCGTAGTCCTTGCTGCGGGCATCGGTGTTACGAATCAACAGCGCAACCGGTGCGCCGGTGGTCTTGCCCTCGAACACGCCTGACAGGATTTCAACGGCGTCTTCCTCATGCCGTTGGGATGTGTGGCGCGATTTTCCGGTCGCGCGACGTTCGAGATCATGCGCAAATTCTTCCGGCGAAATTTCGATACCGGGCGGACAACCATCGAGTACGCAACCAATCGCCGGACCATGGCTTTCGCCAAAAGTCGTCAGCACCAACATGCGGCCGAGCGAATTCATGCTCATCGGCGCGCATCTGCCAGTGCCTTGATCTGCGCGTGGTGCGCGACCAGGTCTTCACGTTCGACCACGAAAATGCCCATTTGCCCGACCTTGAATTCAACCCAGGCCAGCGGCAACTCCGGCAACAACTTCACCAGTGCGTGTTCGCTTTCGCCGACTTCGCAAATCAGGAAGCCGTTTTCGGAAAGATGCTGCGGAGCATCGCGCAATATTTCCAGTGCCAGATCCAGACCATCGTCACCCGCACGCAGGCCCAGCTCCGGCTCATGCGAATATTCTTTCGGCAAGGCGTCGGTTTCGGCGTGGGTGACGTAAGGCGGATTGGTCACGATCAAGTCGTACACTTCGCCTTTCAAGCCCCGGAACAAGTCCGAATGCAGGACGCGGACATTGCTCGTTTCCAGGCGTTCGATATTTTCCTTCGCCAGTGATATCGCTTCTTCGCTGATATCCACCGCATCCACCTGCCAATCAGGATGGTAGTGCGCGGTCGCAATCGCGATGCAGCCCGAGCCGGTGCACATATCGAGCACACGCTGGATTTCCCGGCCACCGGCCCAGGGCTCGAAGCTGGTTTCAATCAATTCGGCAATCGGCGAACGCGGCACCAGCGCGCGGTGATCGGTCTTGAAACTCAAACCCGCGAACCAGGCCTCACCGGTCAGATAGCAAGCCGGTACCCGTTCATCGATCCGGCGTTGGAACAGGGCCAGCACGCGATCCTTTTCTTCGTGCACCAGTTTGGCCTGGCCATAGGCCGGGCTTAAATCATGCGGCAGATGCAGGGCATGCAGCACCAATTGGGTCGCTTCATCGAGCGCGTTGTCGTAGCTATGACCGAAACTCAAGCCGGCGGCGTTGAAACGGCTGGCGCCGAAGCGGATGAAATCAATAATCGTGGAAAGTTCTTGGCTCATGGCTGGCTCGCAGTGTGAACTCAAATTATAGCGGTAATAGCGGCTTGCTGGCTTATAATGCCGGCATGAAAATAAAGTCTCAGCGCGGCATTTACAGCAAATCCATCCTCTACATCATTCTGGCGGCATTCGCGGCGGGCTTTGGCCTGTGGGCGGCACAGAACTGGTTCAACAAGCCGCAAGGCAAACCGGCGCAGGCATTGCAAACAGTACGTCTGTTTTCGCAGGCTCGCGAGATTCCCGACTTCAGCCTGCAAACCGCAAGCGGCGCAGTGGTCAACAAAGCCTATCTCGGCAGACACTGGACTCTGGTTTTCCTGGGTTTTACCCATTGCCCGGACGTTTGCCCGACAACGCTGGGCGAATTGTCGAAGTCGCAGAAAACCTGGGAATCGCTGCCCGAAAACACCCGGCCGCGCTTGTTGTTCGTGTCGGTGGATCCGCAACGCGACACACCGAAGGCAATCGCCGAATACGCGGCGTTTTTTCACAAGGACACCTTGACCGCGACGGCACAGGAACCTGCCTTGACCGATTTCGCCCAGTCGCTCGCACTGGTTTACGCAAAAGTGCCCATGGAAAACGGCGACTACACGATGGACCATTCTTCGACCCTCGTCGTATTGAACCCGCAGGGTAATGAAGTGGGCATTATCCGCCCGCCTTTCGTGCCGGAAAAAATCGCCGCCGATCTGATCACGCTGTCAAAAAACAGTCAGGAAAAACCATGAGTCTTGCCGTCTTTTTGCAGTACGTGATGCCGCACCGCTTTTTTTCCCGGCTCGCCTATTACGTCGCAAGAAACGAGTGGCCGCCTTTCAAGAATTGGCTGATCGCGCTGGTGGTCAGGAAATTCAACGTGAACATGAGCGAGGCCGAAGTCAGCGACCCTCTCCGCTACAAAAGCTTCAACAAGTTCTTCACGCGGGCACTCAAATCCGGCGCACGCGTTGCCGATGCGAATCCTGATTCGCTGCTGATTCCGGCCGACGGGAAGATCAGCCAGGTCGGACGAATCAAGGATGGCGATATTTTCCAGGCCAAGGGCCACAGCTTCACCGCTGCCGAACTATTGGGTGATGAAGAATCGGCAAAACCCTTCGCCGATGGCTGGTTCGCCAACATCTATCTGTCGCCGCGCGATTACCATCGCGTTCACATGCCGTGGACCGGCACGCTGACGGAAACGGTACACGTGCCTGGTCGTTTGTTCACGGTGGCGCCCTGGGGCGTAAAAGCCATTCCCCGGCTATTTGCCCGCAATGAAAGACTGGTCTGCCATTTCGATACCGACCACGGTCCGATGTGCCTGGTGATGGTCGGCGCACTGCTGGTCTCCGGCGTGGAAACGGTCTGGAGCGGCGTTGAAATTCCGGCATACGCTTCGCGCATCCAGCGCAAGGATTATCGCGGCAAGAACATCCAGATTGAACGTTTTGCCGAAATGGCGCGTTTCAATTACGGCTCCACCGTTATTTGCCTGTGGTCGAAAGACGCCGTGCAGCTGAACGAATTTGCGACCGAAACACCGACCGTGCTGGGACAGGTGCTGGGCAAGGTGCTGTGATCTTCAACGCTGTGATCACAGTTATGCAGCGTTTCCGTTTTTCCGGTTTTGCGTCGGGCCAGACAAAATAGTCCCATGACGAATTTGCATCGCCGCGCCTTCTGGCAAGTCCATCTATGCGTATTGCTTTGGGGCTTCACCGCCATCCTCGGCAAGCTCATTACCCTGCCCGCGCAGGCGCTGGTGGTGTGGCGCATGGCGCTGGTTTGTCTGTTCTTGGCGATGATCCCGAAAGTATGGCGCGGCATTGCCGTCCTTAAACCCAAACTGATCCTGACCTATGCCGGCATCGGCGTGATCGTAGCGCTGCACTGGCTGACTTTTTACGGCGCGATCAAATTATCGAATGCTTCGGTGGCTGTCAGTTGCCTTGCGCTGGGTTCGATTTTCGCCGCATTGATCGAACCGGTGCTGACTGAAAAAGCCTGGAACCGGAACGAGCTTTTCATCGGCATTCTCGCAGTACCCGGCGTGGTGCTGCTGGTCGGCGGCGTTCCGCTTTCGATGCATACCGGCATTGTGGTCGGCACACTTTCGGCCTTTCTCACTTCCCTGTTTGCCGTGCTGAACAAACGCTATGTGCATGATGCCGAACCAGAATCCGTCACGTTCATCGAAATGTCGGCCGGCGCGTTGTTTCTGACCGTCGCGAGCATTTTATATTTTGGCAGCGAACAAACCCTGATGCTGCCCGATACCCGAGACGCCGTTCTATTATTGATTCTCGCGCTGGTCTGCACCACGTTCCCGTTCATTCTGTCGCTGCGCGCACTTCGCCATATCAGCGCATTCACCACGCAACTGGCGCTGAACCTGGAACCGGTTTATGCAATCGTGATCGCCGCCTTGTGGCTGAAAGAATACGAGGAACTCACGCCGCAGTTTTATATCGGCGTGAGCATTATCCTGCTGGCGGTGTTCATCCAGCCGGCCGTGTTGGCGATCAAGAGAAAAACGAACAAATAAGGTAAGGCCGGCAGGTTTGCGGTGTCCGCCTTTCGATTGCTTCTCCGTTTGCTTGGTGACATCCACAACACACGGAGCGCAAGATGGCCGGTTTGAATTTGAAAGCACAAGGCACCCATATTACTTCGGACGATCGTTTGATCTTCGCGGTCGAAGTCCGCAACGACGAAGGCGAACCCGTACTAGGCCTGAAAAAATCCAATTTCAAAGTCTGGCAATTCGGGCATCTGTTCGGCGAATTGCCGGTGGATATCGTGGTGCCGCTGGAAGAAATCGATGCGTTGAAAGGCTACTACCATGTCGTCCGCAAAAACTGGTCGCCTGCCGTCAACGGCACCTTTGCGTTTCGCGTGTCGGCAGGCAAAGGGCGCTCCACCGGGCAAGTCATGACATGGGTCGTGAAAGTCGATGGCGGGCCCAAGTAAGCGTTTTAGCCAAGGGAATATCGACATGCCGAATGACGTCAGCCACCTGACCCTGCAAACCGTGAGCACCGTCGCGGAGCTAATGCATTGGCAGGAGCAATTCGGCACCTTGACGCCACCCAACATCCGTCGCTGGGCATTTCGCGGGCAATCCCGCGAATATTGCAATCTGGTGCCGTCTTTCAAACGCCTGTTTTCAACGCAATCGTTTTCCGCCGCCGAACTCATAGAGCGAAAACTGATTGAGGATTTCAGGAAACATTATCAAGTCCTTTCCAACCAGAACGGCATGGGCGCCACGCCGATGCCATTCATCGGAAACGGCCATGATCTGAAGTGCCTGAGCGTGATGCAACATTACGAAGTCCCTACGCGATTGCTCGACTGGACTTCGGATTTCTGGACCGCCGTCTATTTTGCCTGCGCCGGCGAACCGGACTCGAACGCCGAATTATGGTTTTACGACCGCCGGCTTTTTTGGGAGCAGCAGGCCGACAGCCATTATTCGGGTCTGTTGAGCCCGGCAGGCAACGCGCCGGTCGAACCGCCTTTTCTCACGCTTCGCAATAGCCAATTGATCCTCGAACTCGACCCACGCACAAGCGCAAGGATGCAGAGCCAATTCGGCCACCACACCGTCAGCTCGGATGTATTCCAGGATCATGTCGGGCCGCTGGACGAGTTGCAGAAGAAACTCGAGCCGACGGTTGAAACGCCCTGGTATTTCCGTCGCTTGGTAATTGATAAAGCCTGCAAAGGCAAAACGCTGCAATTTCTTGCCGACCACAAGAACATTACCGCAAGCACCATTTATCCCGACGTGGTCGGACTTGGCCGATTCCTGCGCTGGCAACTCGATTCATTGAGAACCATGCTGCTTTAGTGCTTCAGGACGGGCATGCCGATGCGCGAAACCTATGCCTTTTTGAATTCCCGTACCGTGCTCGACACGGATTTCATCAAGAGCTCGGCCAGCATATCCGCCGAACACGACGCCTGCCCCGCCAACCATGCCGTGATCGGTGCCAGCATCATTTCGCTTAGTTGAATGCCGATGATCGGCAATGGCAGGCGCTTGTTGGCGAATTGCGTCGAGAGCTTCGTTTGAATCATTCCGGCCAATGCCGCAGCGACTTTCTTGCGGATGGCACCGGCAAAAATCCCGCGTGCCATCGCGCGGTTCTGCCAGAAATGCTCCAGGATATCGACCAGTGCCTCTTTCGTCGTGCTGCCGTCGACCAAACCAACCAATCGCGAAAACGGGCCTTCCAGACTACTTGCAAGCAATTCGTCCTTGTTCTTGAAGTGCTCGTAAAAAGTGGAGCGGGCAATAGCCGCCTGTTCGACGATGTCGTCGATTTTTATTTCGTAATAACGCCGCTCCAGCACCATGCCGAAAAACGCGGCGTGGATCGCCTGTCGCGTTCGCATTTTTCGGGCATCTCCGCTGGCTGCGTCGCTGTTCGTCATTTCCACTCCTGCTTTTCGGACATTGGGGGCCAAGTGTCCGGGAAGTTCCGCATCCGGATTGTTATCGTTCTACCCACCCGATTTCAGGCGCCATTATGAAAGATCAAAACATGCTTGTGAATTCAACGCCACTCCCATCCCGCCGCATTGCCGCGATTATCCTGATAGCGGTCAATGTGCTGAGCCTCGTCGCAATGGCGCACCATCCTACCGCAGAGCACGAATCGGCAAACGGCTTCATGCAATCGCTTGTCTCGATGGGCGGCCTGAACCAACTCGTGCACGGCGCCTTGATCGCCACAACAATCATCACCTGGCTGTGCCTTTTCGAATTCTCCGCGCACAACTTGAAACAGGCATTCGTCCGCAACGGCATCCTGCTC
>CAZPCE010000170.1:0-6436 GCA_964584915.1 uncultured Arenimonas sp.
CGAGACAGTATTCATACAAATCCACCTGGCCATCGGCATGCACGAGCGCGTAAACCGATTCCATAAAGCGCACCAGCTCGGGACGCGGACGTTGGCGCAAGGTCGGAAAACACAATGAAGCGAGCGGCAAGCGGTGCATCGGATTGAGCTGACTGACCTGCGCGAAAAAATCCTTGACGACAGAAGGCAGTGCGTCGCCGTGGCGGGCACGCAATTCGAAGGCCTGCTTGGCTTGCACTTTCTCGTCCGACGAGTACAGCAGCGCACACATGAGCGGGATGACGCCATGGTGGCTGCGTGCTGCCTGCTGCAGAATTTCCGGAATGCTGCCGGCGATATCGTGCGCGCGTTGATAATCGTCCGACTTTGGCGAACCGACCTGTTGAATGATTGATGGCGGCGAAACTCGCAAATTGCTATCCGCCGCCGGGATGTTTGCGTTGGCTTCGGCGAAGCCCAGCAACCTGTCTTCTTCAAGACCCACCGGCGGCTTCATGCTCCAGCGCGCTGCCAGTTCATTTAATTCGGATGGCCGGAAACTCGGGTCCAGCGCTTTGATGCGATCGGTCAGTGGTGGATGCGTTGCCATCATGCTGGACATCGCGCTGCCGGAACCGAACAGCATATGGCTGACTTCCTCGACATCGGCATTGCTGATTTTGGAACCGTCGTGCAGACCGCCGATTTTTTTCAGCGCACCGGAAATGCCCTTGGTCTGCCGGGTGAATTGCACTGCGCTGGCATCGGCGAGGTATTCCCGCTGGCGACTGACACCGGCCTTGATCATGCGGCCAAAAAAGAGACCGATATAGCCAATTCCCATCAAGCCGAGCGCGATGCCGATGATTGGTGCCGCTTCCTTGTCGCGGAAACGCCCGTGCTCAAGAATTTTCTGGCCGATCAACGCCATCACCATGATTCCGAACAGCAAGCCCATCAATTTGATGTTCAAACGCATATCGCCATTCAGGATATGGCTGAATTCATGCGCGATCACTCCCTGCAGCTCATCGCGATTCAGGCTGTTCAATGCACCACGCGTTACCGCAATGGCGGCATCGCTGGGAGAAAATCCGGCCGCAAAAGCATTGATACCGGCCTCGTCGTTCAACACGAAAATCTGTGGCACCGGTACGCCGGAGGCGATGGCGATCTCTTCGACCACATTGCGCAAACGCCGCAAATGGTAATCGGTGGTGTTTTCCGGCACCGGCATCGCACCGAGATGATGCGCGACCGCGGCACCACCGCTGCGCAACGAAGCAATGCGATACAGGGTGGCGCAACCGATAATTGCGAGCACGGCGATGGTGCTGGCAAATAACATCGGAACCGGATTCACGCCTTCGGTAAATCCGCCCAGTGCAATCAGCAATACCAGGTCGATCGCTGCCACGATCGCAAAGACGGCCATCGCGAACAACAGCACCAGTCGCTTGGATTGTTGGCGGACGACGGTTTGTCGTTCAAAAAAATTCATGGCTCGGCACCAGGCAATGTGATCTTCAAAGCAAAACGCCAGTTGTCACTGGCGTTTGCATAGGGATCAGAACGAGACTTTCGGAGCTTCGCGTTTGGCCGGTTCGGTGATTTCCAGCAGGGACGCACCGGTAAAATTGAACATGCCGGCAAGAATGTTCGACGGGAATACTTCGCGCTTGTTGTTGTAGCCCATCACCGAGTCGTTGTAAGCCTGACGTGCGAATGCGACACGATTTTCGGTCGATGTGAGTTCTTCCGACAACTGCATCATGTTCTGATTCGCTTTCAAATCCGGATAGGATTCGCTGACCACCATCAAGCGGCTCAACGCACCAGTCAAGCCCTGATCGGCATTCGCCAGCTGCGCCATGGCATTCGGATCGCCTGGATTGGCGCTGGCTGCCTTCAAACCGCTGACAGCCGCTGCGCGCGCCTGGATCACTGCCTCGAGCGTTTCGCGTTCATGCGCCATGTAGCCTTTGGCGGTTTCGACCAGATTCGGAATCAGGTCGTAACGGCGGTTCAACTGCACATCGATTTGGGCGAACGCATTTTTATAGGCGTTGCGGGCCGTGACCAGGCCGTTGTAGATACCGACGACAAAAAAGCCGATCAACACGATGCCGGCCAGCAACACTAATACGGATATGCCCATAAAACTCTCCCGGTTCTGTGAAATGTTTATCTGAAATGTTCAGGTGAAATACCGCCGCGAGGGGTAAAATAACCTATCGCCCCAGCATACGCATCTTCTGCGACCCATGAAAGCCATGAAAATCAGCCTGCTTGCTTCAATGTTCGGCCTGGCCTTGCTTGCGCCCGGACAACCACGCCTGGCTGACGCTCCAACGGCAAGCGTTACGAAAACGGTCGTGAAGAAACCGGGGGCGCTGCGTGATCAAACGCTCAATGCGCGCAATATCGAAAACCTGGCACAAAGACTGGTAAGCGAAAAAAATCTTCCGGGTCTCGCGATGGCGATCGTGCAAGATGGCCAGGTGATTTCAGTCAAAGGCTACGGCGTTACCGACAGCCAGCAAGGTACGCCGGTGATGCCTTATACGGTTTTCCGCCTCGCCTCCTTGTCGAAAGGTTTTGCCAGCACCTTGAGCGGACAATTGGTCGAAGAAGGTGCGATGAGTTGGGATTCGCCGATCATCAACCAACTCCCGGCTTTCAAATTGAACGATTTCGCCAGCGGCTCCACCGTCACCGTGCGTGATGTTTTAAGCCACCGCGTCGGTTTGAAAGATCATACTTTCGACAGCGCGCTAGCCGGTGACCAGCCGTATGCATTGATCGCCGAACGACTTTCGGATGCGCCGATGACCTGCTCGCCCGGCGATTGTTACGGTTACCAGAACATTGCCTACAGCCTGATCGGCGATTTGACCTTCGCCGCGACCGGCGATTTTTACCCGCATCAGGTTGAGAAACGGATTTTCGTTCCGCTGGGTATGGGCAACGCCAGTTATGGCCTTGATGGTTTGATGTCGAGCGCTTCCTGGGCAAAGCCGCATGTTCGTGGCAAGGGCGGCTGGGTTGCGGTTGCGCCGAACGAAAACTTTTACCGCGTGCCACCCGCGGCGGGAGTCAATGCCAGCATCCAGGACATGGCGCAATGGTTGCGGGCTCAGCTTGGCCATCGCCCGGACGTGCTGTCGAAAGAAGTGCTCAACGAAATCCATACGCCACAAGTTGCCACACCCGGCGAAATCCGTTCTTCCGGCTGGCGCAGTGAACGCCTGAACAATGCCTATTACGGCTTGGGCTGGCGGGTGATGAACTACAGCGGCCGCACCATGATTTTCCATGGTGGCGCCGTTCGCGGTTTTCGCGGCTTGATTGCTTTCCTGCCGGATCAGGATATCGGGATCGTCGTGCTATGGAATTCGGAATCGGCCATGCCGTCCGGCTTGATGCCGACCTTTTTCGATGAAGCGCTGGGTTTGCCCAAACGCAACTGGCTGGGCCTCGAAGATTTGGGTCCGGTCAGTGATGAGATCGGGGCGGATTGAAATTGTAGGAGCGACGGGAGTCGCGGGTTTTCATCTATCGCGACCCCCTATCGCGACTCCCGTCGCTCCTACCGACCAATAAAAAAGCGCCTTTCGGCGCTTTTTTTGTATCTGCAGGCAATCCTGGAAATGATCTCTCCCCGACTGGGCAACACAGGGAGAGATTCAGGACTGTTGCTTGCGAAATTACATCGCAGGTGCAGCAGGTGCAGCTGGAGCAGCAGCCTTTTTCTTGGCAGGCTTCTTCGCAGCTTTCTTTTTAGCAGCTGGTTTTTTAGCGGCTGGTTTCTTGGCAGCTTTTTTCGCAGCTTTCTTGGCAGCTGGTTTTTTAGCTACTTTCTTGGCGGCTTTCTTGGCAGCTGGTTTTTTAGCTACTTTTTTGGCGGCCTTTTTGGCTGGTTTCTTAGCTACTTTTTTTGCAGCTTTCTTAGCAGCTGGTTTTTTAGCTACTTTTTTGGCGGCTTTTTTGGCGGCCGGTTTAGCTTTCTTTACGGCTTTCTTTGCGGCTTTTTTTGCCGGCTTCTTTGCAGCTTTCTTAGTTGCCATGGTCAACTCCTCGTCAGTTGGCTATATGTAACGCTTAGGTAAAGCCCAGTTAGTACACCACTGCGGAAACATTCCCGCGGTGAACTGCCGCGGCGCCGAAGCCCCGCGGTAGATTGGATGGCAATGCAGCTGCATTGCGAATATGTCGGTCAATAAAAACGCCCAAGCCGGTCCCGGCATGAGCGTGTAGTAAGTTCGGCACCCAAGGGGATGCTATCCGTTTTTTGGAGGAAACGAAGCCAGCGACCAGAGAATCGACGTCTTGAGCCGGGGCCCAATCGGTAATGCGATTTGTTGGCTGAACTGTTATCACTCGTTTCCGCAGAAAGTCTTTGTTGGGCGAAAGCTAATCAGGTGTTTTTCACTTGTCAACACCTTTGCATAAAATAATTCCATATCGTCATCCCGCAGGAATGATTTTGTGCTAGTGCGGAAAAGCGTTTGCCGGTTTCCGGATTTGCGAAATCGCGCAATCGAAAAAATAAAACGCAGTAATTACGCGGCTTTCAGCGTCATCGGTTTTTCCCTGCAAGAAAATACAAAGTGCATCGAAGGAAAAACACATCGTAAGAATATGCCGAACCCCGGCTAAATCAGGCAGAGAAGATTTTTTTATTTTTGGAAGTCGAAATGGCAAAACTGCGCAGCTTTTTCGGCTGCGTTTTCATGCCAACCAAATGCCGACGCAAGCTTCTCGACTTTGATTTCGAGGTGCGAGAGTTGTTTCAGGACGTTAAAACCGCCGCCGTCGAGAAGGCATTTCAACGTGATGTATCTGTCCGATTTGATGGTGCAGGATGATTACCGGCATCGCTTCACATCTGGAACGTCTCTCGCCGCCCCGTTTAAACGTCACCGATAGCCGATGCGTACTCGGGAATTATTTTCCTGGCCGGAAAAGCAAACCGGCCGCAAGGCGGCCGGTCGGGTTCAACACATGTTGCCGGTGAATCAGTGGTCGTCGTCTTCCAGCAATTCGGCATAGTCGTCCGGCGACAGCAATTCGTTCAACTCTTCGAGTTCGCTTGGCTCCACGACGAAAATCCAGCCTTCGCCATAAGCGTCTTCGTTGATCGTTTCCGGCTTGTCAGACAATGCTTCGTTGACCGCAACGACCGTTCCTGTCACCGGGCTGTAAACATCCGACGCAGCCTTGACCGACTCGACAACCGCAGAGGCATTGCCCATCGTGACGGTGTCGCCGACGCTCGGGAGTTCGACGTAAACCAGATCGCCCAGCAGACCTTGTGCGTGATCGGAAATTCCGACAGTGACTTTGCCGTTGTCTTCTACGCGGGCCCACTCGTGGGATTTAAGGAATTTCAAATCGCCTGGAATTTCGCTCATGGCAGTATCTCTAGTGGTGGGGGCGGGATAACGTGTGGGAATAGTTTAACGATTGTTGCGGCAGGTTTCAGCTGCCGCGACATTTATTTTTTGACTCGGATGACAACACTCAGAGCAAAACGCCTTCTTGCGCCGCTCCATCACGCACGAACGGGTACTTCACGGCACGGAGTGGAAAACGCTTGCCTCGAATATCCACCTCGACATTGCCTAGCTCGCCGGCAGGTACGCGCGCCAATGCGATCGCCTTGCCAAGCGTCGGCGAAAAGGTACCCGACAGGATTTCGCCTTCGCCGCTGGCGGTGAAAACTTGCTGCCCGTGTCGGAGCACGCCCTTTTCATCCATGACCAAACCGATCGTTTGTCTTGGCACGCCATTTGCTTTTTGTTTTTCCAGAGCGGCACGTCCGATGAAGTCGCGACCTTCGTCCAATGCCACCGTCCAGGCAAGACCGGCTTCGAATGGCGACACACTGTCGTCCATGTCCTGACCATACAGAGCCATACCTGCTTCCAGACGCAAGGTATCTCGCGCACCGAGACCGGCTGGTTTTACACCGGCATTCAATAATTGATTCCAGAATTCGATCGCTTTGGTTTCCGGCACCATGATTTCGAAACCGTCTTCGCCGGTGTAGCCGGTGCGGGCAACGAATAATCCATCGGCTTCGCAGGCGACAAACTTGCCAAGCTTGCCGCAGGCTTTCGCAGCTTCGGGCGAGAGCAGACTCATCACCTTTTCGCGGGCATTGGGCCCTTGCACGGCCACCATCGCCAGATCACGGCGCTCGGTCACCTTAACGCCAAAGTTGGCCGCATGCTTTTCAATCCAGGGCATGTCCTTGTCGCGGGTCGCGGCATTCACCACCACGCGGAAGTAGCTTTCATTCATGTAATAGACGATCAAGTCGTCGATCACGCCGCCGTTCTCGTTGAGCATGCACGAATACAAAGCCTTGCCGGATTTGCTCAGCTTGTCGACCGAGTTGGCGACCAGCTTGCGCAGGAACGGACGCACTTGCTCGCCATGCAAATCGACGACG
>CAZPCE010000171.1:0-5284 GCA_964584915.1 uncultured Arenimonas sp.
AGTCAATAAACAACAGCAAGAGATTGATTATTATGAGCAAAGGAAAGCTCCTTTATGCACAATCCGGCGGGGTTACCGCCGTGATCAACGCCACCGCAAGTGCCGTGATTCAAGCCGCCCGCGCAAAAAAAATTCCCGTACTCGCCGCAAAAAACGGCATTTTGGGGGTGTTGCGGGATGAATTGATTGATACTGGCCGAATGAGCGCAGCCGATGTCAAAGCGCTGGCGCATACGCCGGGCGGTGCTTTCGGTTCCTGCCGCGTCAAATTGAAATCGCTCGAACAGGATCGTGAAAAATACGAGCGCCTGCTCGAAGTATTCAAGAAACACGACATTCGCTATTTCCTCTACAACGGCGTCAACGATTCGGCCGATACCGCCATGAACGTATCGAAATTGGCAAAAGCCTCGGGCTACGATCTGGTATGCATCGGCGTGCCGAAGACCGTCGACAACGATCTGGCCGTTACCGATTGCTGCCCCGGTTTTGGTTCGGCGGCCAAGTACACGGCGGTATCCGTGCTGGAGGCAAGCCTCGATGTAGCCGCCATGGCGGAAACGTCGACCAAGGTCTTCGTCTATGAAGTGATGGGCCGGCATGCCGGCTGGCTGGCGGCGGCGGCCGGCCTGGCTGGCGAAGGCAAGAACGAGGCTCCCCACATAATTCTGTTTCCGGAAGTGGCTTTCGATGAAGCCAAATTCCTGCAAGCGGTAGAGGCCACCGTAAACCGCGTCGGCTATTGCGTGGTCGTGGTGTCCGAAGGGGTCAAAAGTGCCGACGGCAAATTTCTGGCCGAAACCGAAGGCAGCAAGGATGCTTTCGGGCATTCGCAACTTGGCGGCGTTGGCCCACTGATCGCAGGCATCGTGAAAGACAAACTGGCGATGAAAGTGCATTGGACCGTGCCGGACTATCTGCAACGCTCGGCTCGTCACCTGGCCTCCAAAACCGATCTTGATCATGCGATGGCGGTTGGCAAAGCTGCCGTGGAATATGCAATCAAGGGGTTGAATGGCGTGATGCCCGTTATCAAGCGCACTTCCAGCAAGCCCTATCGCTGGAAAGTCGAAGCCGCATCGCTGGAAAAAATTGCCAATCACGAAAAGAAAATGCCCGCCAGCTACATCCGAAAAGACGGTTACGGCATCACTGCCGCATGCCGTGGCTACCTGGCTCCGCTGATTGCAGGCGAGGCGCCGGTGCCTTACGGCAAGAACGGGTTGCCGAACTATCTGCATTTCCTGAAAGACAATGGATGACGGCCAGGTTTTTGCCTTCACATGATGCAGATCGCTGCTTCGCTTGTGCTGAAGCTCCGGGCGAGGCCATCAGCTTAAGGATTTGATGTTGGGTGCTGCTTCACAAAACCCGCAAAGCTTTGAAAATAAAGCTTCTAACTCGGCGACGTTTATTTGATAATGCGCGCTGCCAATCAAAAGCATCCCTCATGAAAACCCCTTTGTTGTGCCTGTTTTTCCTTGGCATTTCATTTCTATCGGCGCCCTCGTTTTCACAAACGGTTGACGAAAAGAAAACGGAAGCCCCGCAGGAAAAAACGACGGGCGACTCGCAACCGGACCAGACCCCGATTGCAAACAATTCCGTCGCTGCGACTGTCGGACCGGATAACTTCATTCCGGCAAGAACACCGGTAAAGTTCTTTCTCCAGACATCGATCAGCACGAAAACCGCCGTTCCCGGAGAGAAGTTCCAGCTTGCCGTGGCCGAAGATGTTCTGGTCAATAATAAAATCCTGATTGCCAAAGGCACGCCGGCCACCGGCGAAGTTATCCACGCACAAAAAGCGAAAGGCTTCGGCAAGGCCGGCGAATTGCTGGTCACGATTCGATTCATCGACCTCAACGGCCAGAAAATAAAAATGCGTTCCTTCCAGCCTTATCAGGGCAGCAATAAATCGGGCGAAGTCATGGTGATGTCCATGATTCCCGTTGCCGGCTTATTCTCGGGTTTCATACAGGGCGGGGAAATTGTAATGCCGGCACAAACTCTTGTAATGGCGTTGACGGCTGCAGATAACACCATCACTGCGGTCGAAAATCCTGCTGCATTGAACACAAGCAATACCGAAACACATCCAGACGATGCAAATACAATCACCACCGGAGATTCAAAATGAAAATTGTTCTACCTATCACTGCCGCATTGGTTTTCGGCTTGGGCATGTCATCGCTTGTCGCCCAGGAAGCAACGACCGACACCACTGCGACCGCAGCCACCGAAGCCGCAGCACCAGCTGCCGAACCTGCAGCAGCTCCGGTTGCAGAGCCTGCAGCCGTCGCGACGCAGGAGGCCGCACCCGCTTCATTGCTTCCAAAAGAAGTCACCGACATGGTCGGCACGCCGCAACCGGGCAAGGCATTGGTGGTTTTCTTCCGTCCCAAACGCGCCTTGGGCGCCTTGATCGGCTTCATCGTGCGTGAAGACAAAACCGAACTGGGCAAGTTGCGTAACGGAAACTACTTTGCCGTGCAGGTCGAGCCAGGCGCACATTCTTACGTGGTTCATTCGGAAGCGAAAGACGTAACGACCATCGAAGCAGAAGACGGTGAAACGTATTTCATCTCGGGCGAAATCACCATGGGTTTCATGGCTGGCCGTCCAAACCTGAGTCCTTCGACTGCGGTCAACTTCCAATCCGAAGCCGGAAAACTGAAACCATCCAAAGCATTGGATTGATGACAGGCTAGCGTTTTGTGTCTGCGTGCAATACGCATTCACGACTTGGAACCGATAACAAAAAAAGCCCGGGAAACCGGGCTTTTTTTGCATGCGATAACGAGACGTTTCCGCACTTTGCATCACATCCGAACTATTTGTGCGTTGCAGGCGTTTCCTCGACGGCTGCCGCTGGCTCGGCCGTGGCGCTAACTGCTTCTGCCGCCACGGGTGCATCAGGCGTTACTTCGGCAGCCGTAACTGCTGGAGCTACCGCAGCTACGGGAGCCACTTCCGCTACCGGCGAGGCTGGCGCTACGGGTGCAATTGCCATTGCGGGGTCCGGCTGAAATGCTGGCAGCGCGGCCCGCATTTTTGTCGTCACCGAATCCAACTGGGCGATGAACTGCGGTTTCAATTCAAGCCATGCGGCGTAATTGTCCTTGCTCTTTTTATCCATCGCTACCGAAACATCGTTCGGATTAGTCAAGACATACGATAACGTTATCAAATCGCCGTTTTTCTGATTCGCCCATGGTTGGCCGCTCAGGCTGACCGTCATCTCCTGAATACGGAAATCTCCGCGCGTGTTGGCAAGAAAAAGATTCACCTGGACAGTGGCATCGGCAGCAAGGCTTTTCCGGATGACGGGAGAAAATTCCTTGTCCGAAAAAGCGAATTTCGATGCCTTGCGATATTTGTAGCCGCCGGCCGGCGTAGAGTAATAGCCAAAATAATATTCCGGCGACCAGCGCCCGTCCTGCACCCTTTTCTTGCCGGAATCCAGATCTGCCAGCCCAGCGAGGCCGGAATAAAACGCCTGCGAGGTAACTTCGGGACCCGCCAATACCTTGATGCCGTCCATTTTCCGGAAACGCTCGGCAACCAGCTGCTCGACGTCATCGGCGATTTTTTTTGCTTCTTCGGCAGTCAAATGCTCTTCAAGCGGCTCGCGCGATGCAAAATCAATGCCGCCGCCCAGCCCGGCGACCGTGGCGGCACCAGCCAGCAATCCCGAAAAAACCTTCTTGCCGGTATGGCCTTCGCCACTCAGCAAAGTAAGTCGCTCAAGATGAACCCCGACATCCACATTTACCGCCCCGACCGCCATCGTTTTTACCGGCAACACATTTTTCTGTTTGTAGGCGTTCCCCTGCTCTTTCCATTCAGGCGCACTTTTTGCCTGTACGGAAACACTCAACAGCAGACTTGCCGCCATCAAACCGGCCATTTGCATTCGCATACCCACCCCCCTTCGTTTGTGGAAAAACCGCGTATGCGCCTGCGTTTCAGGCTCCGCGGACCCCACTTATAGCGGCTCGCGGATACCAAAAACATGTCGGTGACATTTTTTAACATTGTGTAATGCAGCACAAAACGCGATGGCCGGTTTTCGATAGACTTCGCGTATCGGTGTATCCTGAGTGCTGATTTTTTGAGCTTTGACTCTGGTATTTGAAACGATACTGAATAAAGTGATTTGGTTTTGCTCCCGGGGAATTGTTATGAAACGAATTTTGGCCTCCTTGATTGCCGGCTTGGCGTTGCTTGTCACCCATGTGGCGGCCCAAGCTCAAACTGCTGATTCAGCCAACACTGCAAAAGTGATCTTTTACCGCTCAAGCGAAGACGGCGGCAAAGCCTACTCCCTGATCAGCCAGAACCAGGTACTCGCGAAACTGAAAAAAGGCGAAAAATTCGAGCAAACGCTGGCTCCCGGCACCTACTACTACATGGCAGACCCTGCGACCAAGCAGGTCTTGAAACTTGAAGTATCGGCAGGACAAACCGTTTATGTGTTGGCAGGCCGAAAGAGCGATTTTTTCGATGGCCAACCTACCTTGCAGATCACCAATGCACAGTCGTACCAGCAAGCTTTGGCAAACGCCGACTGACCAGGCCTGAGCGGTCTCTCCACAGCCTGATTCACCGCAATCCCGGCCCCAACTGGCGCAAACCCCGTTTCCTCTGCGATACTCGGGGTTAGCGGCGTTCAGCCGTTTTTTGTTGACTGCTTAGTGTTTAACTTATGGGGAGTAAGAGGCATGTTTGAGCAATACGGTTTTGAGCTGGCGCTAGCCTGTGCGGCTATCGCCATTCTTTATGGCATTTTCACCACTCGCTGGGTCCTGGCGCAACCGGCCGGAAACGAGCGCATGCAGAAAATTGCCATGGCCATCCAGGAAGGTGCGGGCGCCTACTTGCGTCGTCAGTACATGACGATCGCGATCGTCGGCGTGGTGCTGTTCTTCGTGATCGGTTTCGCCCTGCACAACTGGCTGACGGCCGTTGGCTTCGCGATCGGCGCGGTCTTGTCCGGCGCCGCCGGCTTTATCGGCATGTTCGTTTCGGTACGCGCCAATGTGCGAACCGCACAAGCCGCAACGCAAAACCTGAATGCCGCGCTGAACGTGAGCTTCAAGGGCGGTGCCATTACCGGCATGCTGGTCGTCGGTCTGGGCCTGCTCGGCGTGGTTGGTTTCTTCATGTATGTATTGCAAGGCAGCATCACGGCCGAGTCGCTGAAAGTCGCGCTTGAGCCGATGATTGGCCTGGCTTTCGGTAGCTCGCTCATTTCCATTTTCGCCCGTCTCGGCGGCGGTAT
>CAZPCE010000171.1:5294-6435 GCA_964584915.1 uncultured Arenimonas sp.
CGGTGAAGTCGAAGCCGGAATTCCGGAAGATGATCAACGCAACTCTGCCGTAAGTGCCGACAATGTCGGTGACAACGTGGGCGATTGCGCCGGTATGGCCGCCGACTTGTTTGAAACCTATGCGGTAACGATTATCGCCGCCATGTTGGTGGCTGGTATCGCTTTCAATACCTACGGCGCCAATGGCGTGATGTATCCGTTGATGCTCGGTTCTGTCTCGATCATCGCTTCGATCGTCGGCACCTTCTTCGTTAAGGTCCGCGAAGGCGGCAAGATCATGAATGCGCTTTATCGTGGTTTGGCAGTGTCCGGCGTGCTGGCTGCGGTGGCGTTCTATTTCGTGACCGATGAATTGTTCGGCAAGGATCTGGGCATGCCGCTTTTCTGGTGCACCCTGATCGGCCTCGGTTTGACGGCCGCGATGGTCGTGATTACCGAGTACTACACCGCAACTGAATATGCTCCCGTGCAGGATGTCGCGAAAGCCTCCGAAACCGGTCACGGCACCAACGTGATTGCCGGTTTGGCGGTATCGATGAAATCCACCGCAGCACCCGTGCTGGCAGTGGCGCTCGCCATCTGGGGCAGCTATGACCAGGCCGGATTGTATGGTGTGGCGATTGCCGCTACCGCCATGCTGTCGATGGCCGGTGTAATCGTGGCGCTCGATGCCTACGGTCCGATCACGGACAACGCCGGCGGTATCGCGGAAATGAGCGAGCTGGGTCCCGATATCCGCAAAATCACCGATGCACTCGATGCCGTGGGCAACACCACGAAAGCGGTGACCAAGGGGTATGCGATTGGTTCGGCCGGTTTGGCTGCGTTGGTCTTGTTTGCCGATTACTCGCACAAACTGATCGAGAAGTTTCCCGGCCAGTCGGTCGATTTCTCTCTCAACAATACCGACGTGATTATCGGCTTGATGATCGGCGGCATGATTCCATACTTGTTTGGCGCCTTTGCCATGCAAGCGGTGGGTCGTGCGGCAGGTGCGGTGGTGGAAGAAGTTCGCCGCCAGTTCCGCGAAATCAAGGGCATCATGGAAGGCACCGGCAAGCCGGAATACGACAAGGCGGTCGACCTGCTGACCCGCGCGGCCATCAAGGAAATGATCTTCCCGTCGATGCTGCCGCTGATC
>CAZPCE010000172.1:0-6409 GCA_964584915.1 uncultured Arenimonas sp.
GGTTACGTCACTTTAGGCACGAATGATCTTGCACGTGCGGCAAAATTCTACGATGCATTGCTCGGTGAAATCGGAGCGGGGCGTTTCATGGAATCCGAAAAATTCATCGCCTGGGGTACCGGTCCGAATTCCCCCGGCATTGGTTTGATTTATCCCCATGACGGAAAGCCGGCAACGGTTGGCAACGGCGTGATGGTGGCTATCATCGTCGATAGTAGCGAGAAGGTGGATCACCTCTACAACAAAGCCATCGAACTCGGCGCCACCGATGAAGGCCCGGCCGGCCCGCGCGGCGAAGGTTTCTACGCCGGATACTTTCGCGACCTTGACGGCAACAAGTTAAACTTCTTCTGCATGGGCTAAGCCCGATGAAAACAACCTGCCGCATTCCGACAAGATTATCTTCGAGAATGGCGGCAGGTTTTTTTTGCCTGCTGTTTTTCCCGGCATATGCGTTGGCGCAATGCCCTCCGAAAGGGCAAACGGAACGCAGCCTGCGGGAACTTAAAAAATCCGGTTTTACCATTGCCCAGGATGATCAAAGGCAATCGCTTGCTTTGACTCTGTTGCCTTGCCTTGCATCAGCCGATCCCGTTTTGCGGGATGGCATTGCGTTCGAGGCATTGAGTTTCTGGCTGCGCAAAGACCAACTGGATTTGCCAACGCGCCAGGTGTTACTCGAAAAGCTGCAAACGAATATCACCGACCCCAAACCTGACAAGGCTGGTTTCTCGCGGCCTTTTTCCGCACTCGTATTGTCTGAAGTCGCCCGTACCGATCGCATCAAGGCCTGGATGACGCCGGAACAAAGAAATGCGCTCGTCAAGATCACGGCAAACTATCTTTCCGGTATTCGCGATTACCGCGGTTTCGACGACATGCTGGGTTGGCGGCATGGCGTGGCGCATGCTTCCGATCTTGCCATGCAACTGGCCTTGAACCCCGCATTGGATAAAGCGCAGCTTGACCTGTTGCTGGCTGCCGTCACCACGCAGATAGCCATCACGGAACACTCGTATGTTGATGGAGAATCGGAACGTCTGCTGAGACCCGTCTTGTATATCGCCAAACGCGGATTGCACAGTGAACAGGAATGGCGAGCCTGGATCGATAAACTGACTGAGCCTGCACCGTTGGCGAAATGGGAAGATGCTTTTTCTTCCAGTACCGGTTTGGCGAAGCGACATAACCTGCAGTTGTTCCTGTTGCTTCTGCAGGCCAATACGCTGCAATCCGAGAACAAGGATTGGGCTTTGCTTAATCGTTCAAGTCTTGCCGCCTTGAAGGAATTGCCATGAAACGGAAATTTGCCGCCTGATTGCTTCTGGTTTCCGGTGATTCATTGGTGAGAATGGCCGTCAGCGCACGACCCTCTCCAGCCTGTGAAAATATGGCGCCGGTTTCATCCTGAAATTTCAATGCGGCAATCACAGGGTTGCTTGAAATCGTTTGCGCGATTTCCATAATTCCGGATTATCGACAATGTCGGATCGTGGTTGCGAACAGCCTGGATAGAATCGACCCGATGAAAACCGGCAAGGCATTCTAATTGGATTGGAACTTGCTAACCGGATTTCTCGGCAGTCTGCTCCGTGGTTTCTTCCTCTGCGGTTTGTTCGTTTTCTTCTACGGCGGGTTCGAGCTCATGCACGTATTGGTTAAAGCGAACGGGGATGAAGTCCTTGTCGAGCAGTTTCTGAATACGGGTAAACAACTCGGCGCGCGAGAACGGCTTTTTCATGAAATCATCGGCGCCGATCCGTTGCACATAGAACTGTTCGGTGGCCTGCTCGTTGCCGCTGATCATGATGATCGGAATGTTTTTCGTCCGTATGTCCTGCCGCAAATGCCTGAGCGCGGTGAAACCACTCATGCCGGGAAGTACGATATCCAGAAAGATGATTCCGGGGTTGTCGCGAAAGGCGATTTCGAGGCCTTTTTCAGCATCTTCGGCTTCCAGTACGGTGTAGTCGTTTTGTTTCAGCATTCGGCTCATCAGGGCAACAATCGTGGCCGAATCGTCAATCACCAGTACCTTGGTGCCGGCGACTGCATTGATGCGTTCCTTGCCACGGCGTTCAGGGATGCTGGTCTGGCCGTCTGGCAATTCCACCATCGGGGCCTGAGGTACTACGGGGGCAGGTTCTTTTGCCTGTTTGGCGTCTGCGAACAACTGTTTTAATCGGTCTAGCAGGCTCATTGCTTTAACTGTCCACAAAACTGATGGGATTAGTGTGGCCCCATCGGGTTTTTATGGCAAGCGTCACACTTTTGCCGTTTTGAACAGGGCCAGCTTCTGGCCTGGCTTGAGTTGTTTGATTTGATACTCCGCGATGGAGGCTTGTGAACGGTCGGCATAGGGCAGGCTGCCGACCAATCGTTTTGGCGGGTGCGAGCGGGTATAACGGGCGCCTTTGCCGAGTTGATGTGCGGCAAATCGGTGCATCAAGCGATTGGTAATGCCGGTGTAAAAGCTGCCGTCCTCGCATTCAAGCAGGTAAACGCACCAGCCTCCAGCCGGTGCGTTTTGCCATTTTCCGCTGCCCGATTTCGTCAGGCTTTGGACTTTTTTGCGGTGGCCTTCTTCGCTACCGTTTTCTTCGCTGCCGCTTTTTTGGCAGGTGCTTTTTTAACGGCGGCTTTTTTTGCGGGTACTTTTTTCGCGACTACCTTTTTCGCTGGCACTTTGGCGGCAGCCACTTTTTTGACGGGAGCCGTTTTTTCAGTCGCGCCGCCATTCAGGAAGGCAAGTACTTCCTCGGCATGGCCTTCCGGGCTCACTTTTTCCCAGACGTGTTCGATTTTTCCATTGGCTGCAACGACAAAAGTCGCACGCTGGATGCCGAAATATTTCCTGCCGTACATGCTTTTTTCGACCCAGGTACCGAAGGCATCGCAGGTCTTGTGTTCGGGGTCTGCCAGCAACGGAAAATTCAACTGGTACTTGCCGACAAATTTGCCGTGGGTTTTTTCATCATCGGCACTGATGCCGAATACCGGCACCTTCAGTTTGTTGAAAGCCGGTAAATTATCGCGGAAGCTGCAGGCTTCCTTGGTGCAGCCTGGCGTATCGTCCTTGGGATAAAAGTACAGAACGAAACGCTGGCCCTTGAGGCCGGCGGTACTGACCGCCTTGCCGGATTCCGTTTTCAGATTGAAGCTGGGTACCGCGGCGCCGGTCTTTAACATGAAAGAAGTTCCTGGGGAAAGAGTGGGTGTGTAGCTTGTCAGATTCGCCGTGGATTTTATGCAAAAAACGATATTTCAGGCTAATCTAGGCGTTCTTTGAAAAGGGGGTTGTATGAGCAAGTTACGTTTGGGGATTTTGCAGGCATTGAGCGGGGCGGTTATTTTGACTGCCGTTGCGCCGTTTAGTCTGGCGATGGCACAGGAAAAAGACACGTCGGAAGCCAAGACACTGGATGCACTGACGGTCGTCGGTTCACGTCGCGTCACCAGCAATAGTTCCGATACCGAAACCCTGGTACCCGTGGATGTGATTTCGATTACCAAGGCATCCGAACAAAGCGGCCAATTCGATTTGGCTCAAACCCTGCAATACATTTCGCCCTCCTTCAACTCGACCCGCCAAACCGGCGCCGATGGGGCCGATCTGGTCGACTCGGCCGCCCTCAGGGGCCTGGGTTCCGATCAAACCCTGTTGTTGATGAACGGCAAGCGTTACCACACCACCGCGCTGGTCAATCTGTTCGGCGCCCGCAATCGCGGCAACACCGGCTCCGACTTGAACACCATTCCCATGCTGGCCGTGGATCGTGTTGAAATATTGCGTGACGGCGCCGCCGCGCAATACGGTTCTGACGCCATCGCCGGCGTGTTGAATATCGGCCTGAAAAAACGCAAAGGCTGCGAAGCCGTACTGGGTTATGGCGAATACAGCCGTGGCGATGGCAAGAACTATCTGGGTTCGGCCTATTGCGGTCTTGATATCGGCAATGACGGCATATTCGCGATTACTGCCGAATACAGCGATCGTGGCCGTTCTGATCGTTCGGATCCGGGCAACCCCCGCATCATCGGCGATACCGCCGTGCAAAATTCGACCGTATTCATCAACGCAGAATTACCCGTTGGCGACACCACCAGTCTCTATGCCGTTGCCGGTTGGCAAAACCGCGATGCTTCGTCGGCGGCCTTTGCCCGTGGTGGCATCGGTTCGGGCGATATTCCTTCGCGAAATTCCGCTGCGATGTATCCGGACGGTTTCGTGCCCTTCATCGATGGCGACATCGAAGACCAGCATATTTCGGCCGGTCTGAAAGGCCTGTGGGGCGATTGGCACTGGGATTTCTCGCAAACCCACGGCTACAACCGTCTCGATTACAACATCAACAATACGATCAACGCATCGATCGCCAATCTGGATTTGTTGAATGGCGGCCCCGGAAGAAGTGCGACCGCATTCGATGCAGGTGGTTTTTCGTTCCAGCAGGACACCACCAATTTCGACGTGTCGCGTTATTTCGACTCCATGATGAACGGCGTCAATCTGGCGTTCGGTGCCGAATTCCGCCGCGAGAATTACCGGATTTATGCCGGTGAACCGGGTTCTTACATCGACGCCGACGGCGTGGGCATCGGCGGGAACGCCGGCAGCCAGGGTTTCCCGGGCTTCGCGCCCAGCGATGCCACCAACAAGAGCCGTGACAGCTGGTCCGTGTACGGCGATGTCGAAGTCGGTTTCAGTGATCGCGTGACCGGCGATTTCGCCGTGCGTTACGAAGACTACAGCGACTTCGGTTCCACTGTCACCGGCAAAGCAGCCTTGTTGTTCAAGGCGACCGACACGTTACGTTTCCGCGGTTCGATCAGCACCGGCTTCAGAGCGCCTTCGTTGCAGCAACGTTATTTTTCGTCGACCTTCACCGACTTCATCAGTGGCGTGCCGCTGGACGTCGTGTTGGCACCGAACGGCGGTGTGATTGCCAATGCCGCCGGTATCCCGGCACTGAAAGAAGAAAAATCGAAGAACTATACTCTGGGCATGACCTGGTCGCCGAACGCGGATACTTCGTTGACGATCGACCTGTACCGCATCGACATCGATGACCGCATCGTGTTGTCGGGCCGTTTCGATACCAGCGATCCGAACATCGGCGCTGCGTTGCTTGCGCTCGGCGTTGGTCAGGCGCAGTTCTTCGTGAACTCGGTCGATACCACCACGCAGGGTATCGATTTCACGTTCTCGCAAATGAATGATTTCGGTCCGGGCAAACTCAATACGACGATTGCGTTGAATTTGAACGACAACGAAGTTACCGCCATCCATGCGCCGCCTTCGCTGGTCGGTCGCGAAGATGTTTTGTTGTCCGATCGCGAACGGCTGTTCCTGGAAGAGGGCGCGCCGAAGCAAAAAGCCACCGTCGGCTTTGATTACCTGCAAGGCAAATGGGATACCAATTTCAAGATCATTTATTTCGGTTCGCAAACCCTGGGTACTTTCTCAGGCCCGCCAGTGCCCAATGCCGAATACGGCCCGAAAGCATCGGCTGACTTGAGCTTTACCTACAGCTTCAGCGAAAGCACGCGTCTGACCATCGGCAGCACCAATATTTTCGACAAGTTCCCCGATGCACAGGATCCGAACGAAACCGACAATGGCCATATCTACGATAGCGTGCAGTTTGGCTTGAATGGCAGAGCGTATTTCCTGCGTTTGTTTACCAAGTTCTGATGGCTCGGTAATTCACGACAAACAAAAAGCCCGCCTTCCAACGAAGGCGGGCTTTTTTATTACCGCTTATTTTTTGATGGGCCTGGTCGGTATCGGCACGTTGCAAACGTCGATATGGCCGGCAGGCACCTTGTACCAATCATCCCGGCGGTTACGGCGTGCTTCGACCAATTGCGTGAAGCTCTCCGTGTCGGTACGCAATACTTCGATAGCGGTACGTTCGTCTTCCGGCACATCGGCCATCAATCGTATCGCTTTGATCGGTGCTCGTTGTTCCGCTTTTTCGTAGAAACCCAGGGGGCCGGTTCCGCGCGGCAAGATGGAAAGCAGTTCCATTCCTTGCACGACGCGGCCGACAACGGTGATGTTTCTGTCCAGCTGTCTCGGCGACTGGCCAATCACTACATAAAGTTCGGAACCATTGCTGCTGTCGGGTTCCATGCCGCGCCCGGCGCCGACCATGCCGTAGCAATGCGTCAGCCAGGCCTGATTGTTGACCGGACTCTGTGCGGCCGGCATGCCATCGACGAAGCCGACATGCGGTGCCCAGCCATCGGCATCGGGAAGGCGGGTGAATGCGAGGCCGTCGCTTTTGCGAACGAATTCGGCCGGCAGGGTTTGTTTGGCCAGCCTGAAGTTGCGCTTCAATTTTTCATCGTCGCCGTTCGCGTCGCCCCATTGCACGACGAAATTGTCCTGCGAACGATTGATGCT
>CAZPCE010000173.1:0-6406 GCA_964584915.1 uncultured Arenimonas sp.
CCGCCATCGCTGTCTCGCCCCGCTGACGGTAGATATTGATTCGGAAACGGCCGATGTCCTCGATCGCCCAGGAAAGATTCATTTCCCAGTTTTCCTCGAATTCCGATTTCTGCCGTTCATTCATGACCGAAGCGGCCATCGCGTTGACTTCGGTTACGCTCAACTCTTTGGCGCCGATGTGCCGTACCAGTCCTTCAATCTTGATATTGGGCGGAGCACCCGGACTGAAAAACATGTCCGAGGCCTGTCGGTCTACCATCATCCTTAAATAGCCATTGAGTTCCACGGAGACTCTCCCAAAAAATTACGGCATGCGACGGCTCAACTATTTTCCGGCCTGAAAATTTCCTCGCGATGCGATGCGGATGCAGCATGTACCCAAGCCTGGGTAACCGTCTTGAGGTCCAGGTTCGACACGACCTGCAATTCGCTTTTTGCGATCAAATCGAGGATGTCGTGCTTGATGTGGTCGATTATTTTTTCTGCCCGGCACCGCGGCGTTGCCGACAATCCTACCCAGCCGTTACGTCCGGCACGTTTTGCGGCGTAGAGCGCGATATCGGCGATTTCGACGATGTCATGCCAACCCAGTGCTCTCGGTGCCTGCGGAATGAACGGGAAGCAGGCGAAGCCGATCGAACAGGATTTCTTCAGGGTAACGCCATCGCCGAGATCGAAATCATGGTCGACAATCCTCGAGCGCACACGCTCTGCCAGCATATAGGCATCTTCGCGGGCGGTTGAACGCGTGATGATCAAAAACTCTTCACCGCCCCAGCGGATCAGGTAATCGGCTTCGCGGAATACCTGACGCAGGCGTTGCGAGACTTCCACCAGCACGGCATCGCCTGCGGCATGGCCCTGGATATCGTTAACCTGCTTGAAGTTGTCGATATCAATCAGGAAAAACACCAGACCCTTGACCTCATCGAGCGACGCATTGTTGTCGCGCCCCTCATCGTAAGCACGGAAACAATTTTCAATATCGGCCTGGATATGCTGGTCGAAGAATCGGCGGTTGCGCAATCCGGTCAGCGGATCAGCCAGACTCGCTTCTTCCAGCGCTCGCGATTTATCTGCAAGAGCATGCGTCATCACTTCCAGTTCGTTGGTCCGCTGCAGCACTTTCTGTTCGAGTTCGATGCGTTTGCCGCGCAGATAAGTGGTGCGTGCATGAACCAATACGATGATCGCAGTGATGGCCAACGCCGTGCATATCAGATAGAACCACCATGTTTGCCACCAGGCCGGCAGCACCTGCACCGGAATTTCTAGTATCTGTTCACTCCAGACACCGTTGCGGTTACTGCCGCGTATTTTCAGCAGATAGTTACCGGGCCACAAATTGCCGTAACTCGCGACCCTCAGGTTGGCGTCCGTTTCGATCCAGTCTTTATCCTGGCCCACCAATTGGAATGCATAGTGATTCAGTCCGGGCGCCGTGTAATCGAGCGCGGAGAATTCCAGGCTGAAACTGCGTTGCTGAGGAGAAAGTTTTATACCCCGCGACACCAGCTCGGATAGCGTCTGCCTTTCGCCGTTGATTCTCAATTCTGTCGCGACGATCGGTGGCGCATAACCCCAGGGCTTGAAGCGTGCCGGGTCAATGATCAACAACCCTTGATTGCCTCCGTACAGGAATTTTCCGTCGCGGGTTTTTGCATAAGACCGGAACCAGCCGGTACCGAAGAAAATTCCATCGGCACGATTCAATTCATAGACCAGGTTTTGACCGGGATCGTAAACAAATTTATGCGTCCAAATCCTGCCTTTTGCGTCTTCCAGCAAATTCGCGCCATAGGGGCCGCCGGCAATCTTGTACTTGGCGCTTATCGACTCGAATGCGGCGCGTTTTCCGTTCCAGCGCAACATCCGGTGCAGACCATGCGGCGTATCCACCCAAAGCCCCTGCTTCGAATCCACCAGCAGGCCGACGACGGATAAATGCGACAGCGCAAATCCTTTTTCGAATTCGACCGGAATCAGTTGTCGGGAATTGGGCGAGCGATAGTACAAACCCGAATTGGTGCCGACCCACATGCCGCCGTTGGCGGTTTCGGCGATCGCGTTTACCGAACCCGTCACCGGCTTGTTACCGGTGTCGGTCAGTCGTGAAATCCCGAGTGCACTGGATTCAAGAACAAACAGTCCATCGGTGCTGCCAATCCATAATTCCCCTTGCCTACCTGCCATCAAGCGGCGTACGGCCGCGCCTTGCAAACCATCGCTGGCGTTGTCGCGTTGCAGAACCGCCGTGGTCGCGTTGTAACGAAACACATTCCGTTCCGTTCCCACCCAGACTGTTCCATTCGTTGTCTGGGCCAAACCGGTAACCATGTCGTCATTGATGCTTGCACCATCGACTTTTTGGTGCAGCGTCGTGACGGGTTTCAACGAGGGGTCGAGAATTGAAACCCCGTTGGCCGCCGTCCCCAGCCATAACTGGCCATTCGACAGCTCCAGCACGCTGGTGACACTCAACACGTTGACGGCATTGCTTGCATCGCGTTCTTGCCGCACGACGCGAAAGCCATCGTTATTCATGTTGACGCGCTGCACGCCACCGCCAAAACTGCCGACCCACAAACCACCGGCACGATCGATCAGAAAGGCACGGATTTCACTTGCGGTGACGCTATCGGGATTGGTGGGATCGTTACGAAACTTTTTTATCAGCTTCATTCCGCTGCGGTCGAAAACATCGATGCCGCTGGTATGTCCCACCCAGATTCGATCTGCACTCGGCTGGGAGATTGCCAGTATCGTGCCGCCGACCATCTGCCTGGACAGCACGATATTCGACCCGGCGCCCACCGTCGGATCCATGACAATAACCTCGCCGTCATTCGTGCCGACCCAAAGATGGCCATCTTTTGAACTGAACGTGGTCCTGATGCTTTTGCCGGATAAGCTGTCGGTACTTTCGGCATCCGAGTAAATCGGCTCGAAGGTATTGCCGCCGCGCTTCAGTCGATCAAGACCGTTCCACGTGCCGACCCAAAGGTCGCCGCGCGCATCAACGTGCAACGAAGAAATTCTGGCATCGTTCGGTGCGCCCGATTCACCGTTATGTTTGTCGAAGCGCAGAAATTTTCCGGTACTTTCCTGAAAACGGCTTAGCCCGCCGCCGGTACTGCCAAGCCAGATTTCCTTATCCAGGCCCTGTGCCAAAGAGCGGATGCTGCCTGGTTGGAGCGAACCGGGATCATCGGGATTGTTGCTGAAATGCCTGAAATGCCCGGTCGCCGGATCAAACACGGAAACGCCGTCGGCATCGGTACCAATCCAGAGCTTGCCATCGCTGGCGACCAGCAATGCGCGGATGAAATTACCACCGATCGAATGCGGGTCGGCGGGATCGAATGCATAGCGGCGGAACTGGTAACCGTCAAAACGAATCAGGCCGTTGGGCGTGCCGATCCAGATGAATCCGGAAGCATCCTGCGCTAGCGTCGTAACCACGCCGTCGTAAATGCTGCTTCTGTCTCCGACGATCTCAAAATTCGCGTCCTCGGACGCACCCAATTCAAGTGCGAACCCCGGCGTCACGCTACCAAGCATGATCGCCAAGAAGCACAAAAAATGCTTAAGGATTAACCGCATAGGGCAATAGTAGCTTGTGCTGGAGACTTGCAACAGAAATCTTTCCGTTGCCATTGTTACGATTTGTGAACTGGCAAAAGCCGGATTTGGGCCTGGTGGGCAAGATAAAATGGATTGCCTTGCCCATGCGCGATTTCATGGCCAGAAATACATGAAGGTCAAGGCACTGATCGTCGCGTAGATGAACCCGTCGAGCAGATCTTTCGCAACACTGCCCCAGGGTTTTCCCATCCAAATCGCGGACTGTATGCTGCCGCCGCAATAGGCCAGCAAACTTATCAGACCAATCATATGCCCCGCCATGCGAGGGTTTGCTTGTAGCCCCAAACCCTGAACGACGATCAACGCCGCGAACGCGGCAACTAGAACGGTAAAAACAAACCACATCAATAGGGCCGGCCCCATGGTCGGCGGACCGCTTTTCCGTATCGTCAGAAAACCAATCGGGCCTTCGATGAATTTTTTCATCGTCGCCCCTTCCTGCATCTGTTTCATGTCGGTGCAATGCGGAAATACGTATTGGCCCGGAGCAGGATTGCAGGCGCGCACGGCCGCACGCACCTCGTCCTCGTTCGCCAATTTGCCGTAATCACTGTTGTGCCATTTGAACACCATGTGTATCAGGCTGCTCGCGATAAAAACGAACACGGCCGTCAATAAAATCGGCAACCATAATTGCGGCAGATCGTGCATTGTCCCTCTCCTGTCCTTTTCCCCGTTGATACGTTAATCCAATCGCTGGTAAAAACCAGCTTTTGCTTTAATCTAGCGACACTTTCTGAAGGGGTATCGGGCAAATGTTTCATCGTGGTTTTCAATCTTTAGTGTTCGGTTTGCTTATTTCCCTTCCCTCGCTTGCCCTTGCGCAGGCTACGACCGCATCGGTGCCCGCCGATACGCCACTTTCCGAATTGAAACCCGGGCAGTTCATCTGGATGCCGGAAGTGGTGCCGGAAGGGCCGTTGGTCATGGTGATCAGCATTACCGAACAACGCGCCTACCTGTACCGCAATGGCTTGCTGATTGCGGTAAGTACCGTAAGCACCGGCAAGAAAGGCAAGGAAACGCCGACCGGCGTCTTCACCATCCTGCAAAAAAACAAGGATCACAAATCCAGCCTTTACAACGATGCGCCGATGCCGTTCATGCAAAGACTCACCTGGGATGGCGTTGCCCTGCATGCGGGTAAACTGCCGGGTTATCCGGCATCGCATGGTTGCGTGCGGCTTCCCTACGAGTTCGCCAAGGTGCTGTTTGATACGACGGATTTCGGCATGACGGTCGTGGTCGCCGATGAAACCACATCGATACCGAACGTCGCACACCCCAGCGTTTTTGCACCGGTGGCCTTCGCTTCGTCAGACAAGGCCCCGGCAGCTCCGCGACTGTCCTGGTTCGAGAGTTACCACTGGGAACCGGAAAAATCGGCAACCGGTCCTGTCTCCATTCTGATCAGCACCGCCGATCACCGTGCCATTGTCATGCGCAATGGCATCGAAATTGGCCGTTCCAAGGTCGGAATTGTGGGCAAGGAGCCGTTCGGTACACAGGCCTATGTGCTGATGGAAGGTGAACGCAATGAACCGAGCAAATTGGTGCCGGATAAAAAAGCCAAGAACTGGATGAGCATCCCGATGCCGGGCTACGCTCCGAGCGCCGAAAAGCTGAAAGGCCCCGGAACGCTTGATCCAGCAGCCGTCAAGCGAATTGCAGTACCGGTGGATTTTGCCCGTTCGGTCTACAACATTCTCACGCCGGGCACGACACTGGTATTGACCGATGCCCAAGTGCTGCCCCGCACGACCGGAAAAGATGTGACGGTGATCACAGCAGGCGAACCTGCCGATGAGGAACTGCCACCCTGGATCGAGGAGAATTCAGGTTCGACTAAATGATTTTTTAACGGGCGCATACGTATAGTCGGACAAATTTTGTTTATCCGATAAGTACTTATGCGCAAAAGTTCGTTCATATTCGCAAGCCTCTTTCTGCTGTCCTCGCAAGCTTTTGCCGAGACGACGCAAGGCATGCTGTCGCGTTTGGCGCCCGAGATTAATCCTCGCGTATTGAATCTTGCACTCGAAGCACGCGATTGCGCCGCCAAACATTTATCGGAATCGCTTTCGCCGCGTTTGGCGGTCATCGATTATTCGCTGCCTTCGACCGAGCGCCGTCTCTGGGTATTCGATATCGAAGCGCGCAAATTATTGTTTGCCGAGTACGTCGCCCATGGCCAGGGTACCGGTGAAAATTTCGCCCGTGATTTTTCCAATCGCGACGGCAGCCATCAAACGAGTCTTGGCCTGTTCAAGGCGACCAGCACCTACAACGGCAAGAATGGTTATTCGCTCAAGATGGAAGGCCTGGAACCCGGCACGAACGATGCGGCGATGGCGCGTGCGATTGTCATGCACGGCGCACCTTACGTGAATCCGGCTGCAGCCAAAGTGCAAGGCCGGCTCGGACGCAGCTGGGGTTGCCCTGCCGTTCGTCCGGAAGTAGCGCAGGCCGTGATCGACAGCCTGAAAAATGGCCAGATGATTTTCGCCTATTACCCGGACACCAACTGGCTGGCGCATTCACCGTTTATTGATTGCCGTCGCAAGGACAATCTTGCAGCGTCAAAACTGAACTCGAAAGCATCGAGCATCCTGACGATGAGCGATCTGGGCTCGACTCAAGCTACACGCTAAGACTGTAGGACCGACGGAAGTCGGGATCACCATAGCTCAAGCCTATCCCGACTTCCGTCGGTCCTACGTCTGTCCTACCTCAATGACGCATTAATCTTATCCAGCACACT
>CAZPCE010000174.1:0-6395 GCA_964584915.1 uncultured Arenimonas sp.
GGCACCGCTCGGGGTATTGGCGACGGTATCCACCAACCCGGTTTGCAGACTCGTGAATACATCGCCCAATGGTAAGGGAATTGGCGTGATGCCGCCTTGCTTGAACACGCGTTCTGCGATGACATCGTTTTGTGGAATCCACAGCTTGACCGAACTCATTTCTGCACGAGTACGAATCGGTTTGGTACCCATCAAGTAGGCGAAGCCGATGCCCGATGCCCCCAGCATTTTGTAGCCTTTGGCTTCGAAGCCTTTTGCCAGCAGCGGATCAATTTGTACGCGGGCTTTATCGACCTGAGCCCAGTTATCGAACAGGAACGGCATGCTGTAGATAGGGGCATCCGGATAAACCGCTGCCAACTCACTCGATGTCAGCACACCGCCCTGCAATTGCCCCAAACGCATTTTCCGCAGGACCACGGCATCAGGCCCCATCACGCCACCCGGGTAAAACTTGATCAGAACCCGACCCTGCGTCGCGGTTTCAATTTCTTTGGAAGCAACACGCAACTCCCGCATCCATGACGAGCCATCCGGCGCCAAAGTCGCGATCTTCAGCGTCTGCTGCGCATGAACCTGGGTGCTTAGACACAAAGCGAATACGAGAGATAAAAATCGTTTCATAATTCCTCAAAAATAGTCTTTACCGCTGGCGAGTAATTGTTTGGCCTGATCCTGCGCCAAGGTATTGATAAGAGTGTAACCGCTGGCCTTTGGATTCGCGTTAATGACTTCATTCAGAAGTTGGTCATGCAATTCCTGATTGAACACCAAACGTGCGTAATACTGGGCCAAAGCCGTTTTGGCGTAGAGATTTTTGCCTTCTGAAATCGCAATGGCTTTTTCGAAATAGGCACGGCCGACTTCCGGTTTTCCGCCCAAGGCTTCGGGGCGAAGTGAATTGATCACACCCAGATAGACATAAGGCAGGCCGCGCTCGTGGTTGGCATCGAGTGCCACGACGCGCATCAGCAGGGCATCCACTTTCGGCAAATCGGCGATCGCGCCCCAGTCTTCGCTATTACTCTGCAGGAACCCGGCCCAACTCGATGCTAGCGCATAGAGCAATGCCGTATTTTCGTCCTTGTTTACTACTGATATGAATGCATCGATGTCCTTGTCGAGTGCCAGGCACAACTCGGTATCGCTTAGGCACACCGCCGCACGCGCGTAATCCAAGGATTTTTTTGACAAGCGCCTGGCTCGAACTGCATCACCTTGGGTGAAATTACCTGCGTATGCGCCATTGAGTTGCGCCGCGGCGAGTAAAACGCCGGCATTGGATTTGTCACCAGGCTCTTGTCCGGCAATCAGACCGTCCAGCAATAATAAATAGGCAGGCAAACCATCGCGCACCGTGGCCGGGTCTTCGCTATTGAGTACGGCGTTGCCAAGATTTCTAGCGAAACTGTCGGTTGCTTTACCGACAATCGAGGCGCAACCGCTGACTGTAGCGGCAACCAACAAGGCTAGAGCGATTTTTTTCATGCCATAAGTCTCACATACGAAGATGACAAAAACTTGCAATGAAACAATTCTTTACCGAATCTGGATAGATCAATCGCCCGACTCGGCCGCCTCAAGCGTGTTTTGCATCAGTGTTGCCACCGTCATCGGCCCTACGCCGCCCGGCACGGGCGTTATCCAGCTCGCACGTTCGAAGGCAGCTTCAAATCCCACATCGCCGACCAAGCGGCCGTCATCCATTCGATTGATACCGACATCAATCACCACGGCGCCCGGTTTTACCCATTCGCCCGGAATCAGCCCCGGCTTGCCAACCGCCACGACAAGGATGTCGGCCTGCATTACCTGTGCTTCCAATATGTCTATTGGCGTGAATTTGTGACATGAAATGGTGGTACAGCCGGCAATAAGCAACTCCAGCGCCATAGGACGACCGACATGGTTACTGACACCGACAATTGTCGCCGTCGCACCGCGCACCGGTTTATCGGTAAAGGCCAGCAATGTCGTGATACCCCGCGGGGTACAGGGGCGCAATCCGAATTGCCGCAAAACCAGGTGCCCGACATTTTCGGGATGGAAACCATCGACATCTTTACGTGGATCGATCCGATGGATCAATTCGCTGCCATCGCGGTTTCCGGGCAGCGGTAGTTGCAACAAAATTCCGTGGATTTTCGGGTCCGCATTCAGCCGGTCGATTAATTGCGCAATTTTTTCATCGGAGGTGTCGGCTGGGAGGTCGTAATCGTAAGCCTTGATACCGACTTTCTTGCAGGCCTTGCGTTTGTTGCGCACATACACCGCAGAAGCGGGATCTTCACCGACCAGCACCACGGCAAGCCCCGGGCGTGCCTTGCCGGATGCGATACGGGCATCGACGCGTACCGCAAGTTCATCCAGCAGGGTGTCGGCAATGCCTTTGCCATCCAAAATTCGGGCGCTCATCTGCAATCCAGCCTAAAATCAGGGTGCATTATCCCTGATGCCCACCCTTGACCGCCACATGGGAGTCCAAATGAATCGTACGGAAGTTGAAGCAGCCGCATTCCGCCGCTTGCTGGCACACCTGGATAGTCGCAAAGACGTACAAAATATCGACCTGATGATTTTGGCCGGGTTTTGCCGTAACTGTCTGGCCGATTGGTATCGCGAGGCAGCACAGGCAGCTGGCACGGAAATGAGCAAGGACCAGGCTCGCGAAACCATTTACGGCGAAGCTTTCAGCGAATGGAAAGCGAAATACCAACCGGAAGCAACGCCGGAACAACTGGCCGCCTTCGCCAAAACAAAAACGTAGGAGGCCGCTTGCGGGCGACGCCTACCGGGCAAACCTGTCGCGTCTGAAAGACACTCCAACGAAAACGCCCCGACATGCGGGGCGTTTTTTATTATTACCGGAAAATCAGGCCGCTTTGCGGCGCGTGGTTTTCGCAACGCGCTTGGTGGCGCGCTTCACTACGCGTTTTGCGGCTGGTTTCTTGGCAACGGCGCGTTTGGTTTTTGCAGCCGGTTTTTTACCGAATTTTGCCAACACGGGCGCGAAGCGAGTTTCGGCTTGTGCCTTGGCTTCGTTTACGACGGCCAGCAACTGCTTCTGGATCGGGGCAACCTTGGCTTTGATCTGCTTTTGGATCTTGCTGCCTTCGGTTTGCGCTTGCTTGTTCAGTTGGTTGAGTTTGGTTTCAGCTTGTTTGCGCAATTTCTTGGCGGTTTTTTCGCCGTTCTTTACGCTGTCGTTCAAATAGGTGCTGAAATCGACAACATTTTGCAATGCATTGGCATAGCTGGAAATCGCTTTCTTGCGGCCCAGCGATACAGCGCCGATACCGGCCAGCAATAAATCACGCGAACCGGCTTCGGTCTTTTTCGTCGCTGCGCGAACGGTTTTAAAAGTCTTCTTGGTACGTGCCATAAAACACCTCGTAGGTAGTTGGTTGGCCGTATGGCCGGGAGATTTGAATCGCAGTGTTGGCCTAAATGCTTGAGTTTTCACACTAAATAGGCGATCAGCTGCGAAGGTGATTTTCAAATCATTCGCAATCCGGCTTGCACAACACGAAACTTCGCGACATGCTTGGCAAAATTCCGGAGAACATCATGGCGAGTAAAAAATCGGGCTGGGCCAAATTTCCCTACGATCAAAAAGCGTTTGATTTCTCCGGTGACAAACTCAAAAAAGCATGGACGTCCCTGCACAGCGGCGATTGCGAACCCTATCCGGATGAAAAGCGCGCTGCCGCATTGATAAAAGTGGCAGGCAAAGCGGCACCTAAGGGTTTGAATTCCGAACAATTGGCAGCCCAATTGCAACAAGCCTGGGCTGCCTATCATCGGGGCGATTTTCAGCAAGCATTCGAACTATCGGAATCACTCGGTCCGGTCGGAGCATCGGTTGCCTGCAAGGCGATGGGAATCCACACGACGTATCTGGTGGATGACGAAGACGAACAATTGAAACGATTCGAACAAGCCGGAAAAATCGCCGAAGCCGCCATTGCCGCATTGCCGGACGAGGCAAACAGCCATTACCGTTTTGCCTTTACGATGGGCCGCTACAGCCAGGGCATCAGCATTACCAAAGCCTTGAAAATGGGCTTGGCGACCAAGGTTCGTAAAGCTCTGGATGCCACGCTGGAACTGGCACCGAAACACGCAGAAGCGCAGACCGCACTGGCGCTTTACCACGCAGAAATCATCAGCAAAATAGGCGCCATGATCGGCGGCATGACTTACGGCGCCAAAGCTTCCGAAGCCGAAAAACTGATGGCGTCTGCATTGAAACTGACACCCGATTCCCCGATTGCCCATCTTGAGCACGGCAATATGCTGATGCTTTTATACGGCGATAAAAAAGAAGATGCCGCAGCCAATGCGATCGAGAAAGCCAGCAAGCTGAAACCGAAAGATGCGATGGAAAAACTTGACGCAGAGCATGCGAAGGCACAGCTGGAATAAAGCAAATATCTGCAGGGTGGGCATTACCCAAGTCGAATACCAAACTCTGGGTAGATAGCGCTTACCCTAGGAAGTACTATGCGGGAACCCTGATTCCACGCCGATATTGTTCAATATAGGATTCCAGCGAATTCGCGGTTCCGGTGATGTAAATGATTCCATCCGATTTATCAAAAATCAGCGGAGCATTACCGGCCAAGCGTGAGGCATGGGAATTACTTGAAATATTTTCTTCGGTTTCATAAAGGAAAACCCACCCGAAATCCTGTTCGATAACTTCGGAAATTATTAAACGAATCTTTGGCTCGTTTGCGTGGCTCGGCAGGCCCGAACCTTCCTCATTTATCTCTTTCTCGGTCTTCGCCAGCAATTCGATAACGGCTTTCTCCGCAGAATTGTAATCAAACATCACGAGGGCCTTTAATTATCGCTTCGACATGAATGACGCCAGATTTACGGCAGCCTGGCGACGTACTTTTTTCTTCAGGAACGAAGACCAGCCCAAAATCGCGCCGGGAGTTCCAAGCGCCTGCTTCGACCAGCGCCAGAAATCGAAATGGTCTCTGTGCGAAATGATCAGTCCATCCTTGAACCTGAATTCCGCATCGATGATGTTATGCACCATTCGGCCGGTGGCACTGAAACGATATCGCGGCTCCCAATGGGCCTTGCCTTGCAAATCGTCGGCGGCAATGTCGGAAAACTCGAACTGCCAGACATCGCGGCCTTTTTCCTTCACCGTGGTGCAAAGCATGGTCCACATGCCGACGACTTCTTTTTTACCACGCAAAGAAAATGCCGGGTCCTCGAACTCGGCATTTTCGTGATAGCAGCTCGCCATGGTTTCAGCATCCAGTACGGCAAATGCAGAATAGAACCTTTTCAGTAATTCGGCATTTGCGTGCGCCATGACTTACCTCAATCCGGTTTCGTTACGTGCGATGACCATACGCTGGATTTCGCTGGTGCCTTCATAGATTTCGGTAATTTTGGCATCTCGGAAATAACGTTCCAACGGCATTTCCTTCGAATAGCCCATGCCGCCATGGATTTGCACGGCTTGGTGGGTAATCCACATCGCATTTTCCGATGCGGTCAATTTCGCGACCGACGCTTCGGTACTGAATCGTCCACCGTTCTTGTCGGCCTGCGCCTTGGCCCAGGCTGCACGCAGAGTCAGAATGGTTGCGGCATCGAGTTTGCATTTCATATCGGCGATCTTGGCCTGGATCATCTGGAAACTGCCGATCTGTTGGCCGAAGCTCTTGCGCTCTTTCACGTAGGCAACGCTGGCTTCATAGGCTGCACGCGCCAAACCGACAGCCTGCGAGGCAATACCGATACGGCCGGCATCCAGTACGCCCATCGCAATCTTGAAACCCTCGCCTTCCACGCCCAGCACTTCATCCGCCTGCGCCACATAATCCTGGAATTCGATTTCACAGGTGGCCGAGGCGCGAATGCCCAGCTTCGGTTCGGTCTTGCCGCGGAAGAAACCTTTCTTGTCGGTATCGATCATGAAGGCCGTAATGCCTTTGGCACCTTTGCCCGGCTCGGTCATGGCGAACAGCACGATGTATTTGGCAACCGGACCGGAAGTGATCCAGCTTTTCTTGCCGTTGATAACGAACGTGCCGTCGTCCTGCTTTGTCGCACGGCAGCGCATGGCGGTCGCATCGGAACCCGATTGCGGTTCGGTCAAGGCAAATGCACCAATCGCACTGCCGTCGGCGATGGCACGCACATAAAGCTGTTTCTGGGCTTCGGTACCAAACTTCAGGATGCCATTGCAGAACAGCGAGTTATTTACCGACATGATGGTGGAATGGGCGCAATCACCCGCAGCGATTTCAATCATGGCCAGCACATAACTGATAGGGTCCATACCGGCACCGCCGTATTCGGTCGGCACTTCGATTCCCATCAGGCCGTTTTCACCCAATAACTGGATGTTTTCCAGCGGAAATTCA
>CAZPCE010000175.1:0-6319 GCA_964584915.1 uncultured Arenimonas sp.
TTCATCGATCACCTTACGCACAATCTGTATTTCGGCAATATGCAAAAGTGGTCGGATTATTACGAACGCCTGTTCAACTTCCGCGAGATTCGCTACTTCGACATCAAGGGCGTGAAGACCGGTCTGGTATCGAAAGCGATGACGGCACCGGACGGCATCGTGCGAATTCCGCTGAATGAAAGCAATGATCCGAAATCGCAGATCAACGAATACCTCGACGCCTACCACGGCGAAGGCATCCAGCACATCGCCTGCTTCACCGACGACATCTACGCCACCGTGGAAGCGATGCGCGAGCAGGGCGTGGGCTTCCTCGACACGCCCGACACCTACTTCGACGTGATCGACGAACGCATTCCGAACAATGGCGAAGATGTACCACGCCTGGCGAAAAACAAGATCCTGATGGATGCCGATCCGGAAACCAAGCAACGCAAGCTGCTGCAGATTTTTACGCAGAATGCCGTGGGGCCGATCTTTTTCGAAATCATTCAGCGCAAGGGCAATGAAGGTTTTGGCGAAGGCAACTTCCAGGCCTTGTTCGAAAGTATCGAACGTGACCAGATCAAGCGTGGCGTTTTGTAAAAAAGAAAGGGATTTCCATGGGCATTCAATACCAATCCGGTTTCGGCAACGAATTCGCTACAGAAGCGGTAGCAGGTGCATTGCCTGAAGGCCGAAACTCGCCGCAGAAAGTCGCTCACGGTTTATACGCCGAGCAGATTTCCGGCACGGCGTTTACCGCACCGCGACACCAGAATCTTCGCAGCTGGTTTTATCGCATCCGCCCGGCGGCATTGCACGCGCCTTTTGAATTGATCGCAGACGGCAATTTCCATAATCGCTTTGACGATCAACCGGTCACGCCGAACCAATTGCGCTGGGATCCGAAACCCTTGCCTCAAGTACCAACCGATTTTATCGATGGCTTGTTCACGATGGCCGGCAATGGCGGCCCTGCCGGTCAAAGTGGCATCGGCATTCATCTCTATGCCGCCAATCAATCCATGCAGGATCGTTTTTTCTACAACGCCGACGGCGAAATGCTGATCGTGCCGCAGCAGGGTCGTTTGAAAATTTCGACCGAGTGCGGCGTGGTGGAAATCGAGCCGCAGGAAATCGCAGTGATTCCGCGCGGTATCCGTTTCCGTGTTGAACTGCCGGATGGTGAAGCCCGCGGTTATGTCTGCGAAAACTTCGGCGCCCATCTGCGTCTGCCGGATCTTGGGCCGATAGGATCGAACGGTCTGGCCAATTCGCGTGATTTCCTGACGCCGGTTGCCGCCTATGAAGAACGCGAAGGCGAGTTTGAGTTGCTGGCAAAATTCCAGGGCCATCTGTGGTCGGCGAAAATCGGGCACTCGCCGCTGGATGTGGTGGCCTGGCATGGCAACTACGCGCCTTACAAATACGATCTGAGAAAATTCAATACGATCGGTTCGATCAGTTACGACCACCCGGATCCGAGTATTTTCCTGGTATTGAATTCACCGAGTGATTCTCCCGGCGTCGGCAATCTTGATTTCGTGATTTTTCCGCCGCGCTGGCTGGTGGCGCAAAACACGTTCAGGCCGCCCTGGTTCCATCGCAACATCGCCAGCGAATTCATGGGCCTGATCTTCGGCCAATACGACGCCAAGGCCGGTGGTTTTGCACCGGGCGGCGCTTCCTTGCACAACAGTTTCACTGGCCACGGCCCGGATGCCGCGACTTTCGACAAAGCCTCCAATGCCGATTTGTCCAAGCCCGATGTGCTGACCGACACGATGGCTTTCATGTTCGAAACACGTGCTGTGATCAAGCCGACCCAGCAGGCTTTGCAAAGCCATGAGTTGCAGCAGGATTACTGGCAATGCTGGCAGGGTCTGAAGAAAAATTTCAAAGCGTAGGTCGGGCTCCTGCCCGAGGAGTCGCCTGAAGTCATTGTACGGCTCGTCAACAATAAGGAGCGCAAATGATGAAATCAAAAAAGACCACGAGCTTCATTATCTTGCTGATCTTGCCACTGGTCGGTTGTGGCAAGCCGGATTCCCTTATCTGGTCAAATCCGAAAAAGGTTCCTGACGACGCCATCGAAAAAGCATTCGAGCTTCGTATCGAAAAGCATCCGGGAATTGCTTTTCACTGTCTCGATATTGAAGGTTCCAATCCTCCCGAACCTGTGATGAATGCGCTACTGGACAAACACTTCAAGGTTTTCGCCGGTTTGGATTGCAAGGAAACGGATGGACAGCAATTCAAATATCAATCGCCCGATGGCCAGCCTGCCAACCTCTATTCATTAAGCCGATTCAACCCGAATGCAGAGGCTGAATGGGAGGTTTCATGGATTGAGTCTTTGCCCGATGCCAAGGCGAAAAGCGGCGTATCAAAGCTGAAGGCGGCCAACGGACAATGGCAGGCCAACGATTTGCTCGATAGCCGCCAAGCCTGGGGTCAGTAAATTCCGGTCAACTCGGGTTGTTGAAATTGAAACTGCGGCGGACGGTCATGGGTTCATCGAGCGGTGCAAATTTCCAGCGTTTTACCGTGGTGACGACATTGCGATCAAAGGCGCGCTGGCTTGAGCTCACGATCTTCACTTCGGAAACCTCACCGCTGCGTTGCACGATAAATTCTATTTCCACCGCGCCGCTCAAGCCCCGATTCAATGCATCGCCGGGAAATGAAGGATCCGGCGTGCGAATGGCAATCAGCTCGGCTTTTTTTGCTGCCGGTGCCGGGGTGACGGGGCGCGGCATCGGAGGACTTGCTGCTGCAACAGGAATGCTCTGTGCCGGCACACTCGCCATCGGCGGTGGCAACGTATCGGCCGTTTGAATAGCAGGAGCCGAAGGTTTTATCTCGGGTTCGACGGCTGCCGGTTTCGGGGCTTTTGGTTCCGCTTCCAGCGCAGCTTGTTGTTCGGCAAGCAATACTGCCTGCTCGCGTTTAGTTTCTGCGGCGGCGAGTGCTTCCGTATTTTTCAGTCCTTCGGCGATGGCCTGGCTGATTCGCGGCAAGGCAGGTGCATTGGCATCTGCGGCGGCAATCAAATTCCGCAGCCGGCTCGCTTCATTAAAGTCATTCCGGCTAATGGCTTGTTCGGCGGCAATGACGGTGTACGGTGTCAAATCCATCAACGCACTTTCCGTTATCGCATCAGGCTCGGACACCTTCTTCCTCACGGCCAGATAGTATTCCACCGCGTTGTTGCCTGCGGGAGCATATAGACGCTGTTCCCGGTAAGAGTTGCTGGCAAGTTTCCGCAATTCTTCAAGCGACATCGCGGCCATTGCCGCTTCTGCTTTCCGTGCAGCCAGTTGGTCCGCTTTCAATTTTGCATCTGCCATTTCCGTTTGCCCGGTGGCCGCAGGCGGCGCGCGATTCTCCTGGCTACATGCAGTCAGGAACAGGCACAAGAAGGCGGTGGACAGGATGCTTGTTGGCAAGGTATCCCTGGATGGTTTCAATCGCGCAAACATGTCAACTCCACTATCGATGCAAGGCTTCGTGCCCTTCCGTTGGCTAAAAATCTACTCTGGAAATATGAAAGATTTTCGATGGAAAAATGAAAGTCTTTCCGGCTTGTGACGGAGATCGCACTGTGCAATTGGCCGGAAATGCGATCGGCTGTCATAAAAAACGAATAATGCTTTCACCGCCGGGTAATGCTTCAAGGCTAGATTTCGCGTACCTTTTTCACGGACGTCCTGCATGAATCGTTTATCCGCTTTCGTTCTTGTTGCCCTGTTCAGCACAACAGCCCATTCGGCACAGTGGTCGCTGAGCAACGTCATAAAATCGCCTGCCACAAAGGCTGATGGTTTGAAAATCGACAAAAAACCCTCGACACAGAGCGAAGCCAATTACAACCGCTTCGGTTTCTATTCCGATCTGGTCTACGACAAATCGACCAATACCTGGCTCGCCTTGTCTGATCGCGGTCCGGGCGGTGGTGTACTGGATTACGCGACCCGCGTACAGAGAATAATCGTGCCGACCAATCTGTCCAATGGCGTGATCAAGGAGCCGATCGTGTTTCGCACGATCATGTTCAAGGATGCGAACGGGACTTTATTGAATGGCCTGAACCCCGGTTCATTGAACGGCAATAAATCCGTTCTCGGCGCGAGTTTTGATCCGGAAGGCGTCGCGCTCGGCAAAAATGGAAAAATCTATATCGCCGACGAGTACGGCCCAAGCGTGTACGAATTTGATGGCAGCGGACGATTTGTGCGCAGTTTCACCACGCCCGCCAATTTGAAACCCGTCGAAGCTGGCGGAGCCGCCAATTATGTCGATGGCCGACCGGTTATCACCAACGGACGCCAGGATAATCGCGGTTTCGAGGGGCTTACTGCGAATATCTCAGGTACGAAATTGTATGCGGTCATGCAAGACCCCTTGGTCAACGAAGGCAGCAGCAATGACGGACGCCGCAGCCGCAATGTGCGCGTGGTGGAGTTTGATATCGCCAGCGGGCAGAGCACGGCACAGTACGCCTATCAACTTGAAAGCCGCACGGTATTGAATGCGATCGATCCGGCCACGACGGATGATTTTTCATCGACGCAGATAGGCCGCAGCGTCGGCTTGAGCGCCATCCATGCCTTGTCGGACAATGAGTTCCTGGTACTCGAGCGCGACAATCGCGGGTTGGGCGTCGAGCTTACTGCAACGCCGATCCACAAGCGCATTTACCGCATCAATCTGCAGGGCGCGACCGACATTAAAAATATTTCGCTCGCTGGCTCGGATTCGTTGCCTGCCGGTGTAGTGCCGGTACAAAAAACCGCCGAGTTCGATTTGCTGGCAGCATTGAAAGCGCAGGGCATTGCGGTGCCGGAAAAAATGGAAGGCCTCGCCATCGGTCCGCGTTTGGCGGATGGCCGCTATCAGGTATTGGTCGGCACTGACAATGATTACAGCGTGACCCAATCCGGCAGCGGCGAACAATTCGATGTCTGCGTGAATCCGGTTACCGATGCCAGGGCGCAGGTTCCTTTGGATGCCGCCTGTCCTGCTGGCAGCGCATTGATTCCGGGATACCTGATGAGCTTTGCGGTGGATTTCAGGTTGTAAGTCTGGGCCCCAGCCCGACATGATTGTAGGGTGGGCATTGCCCACCCTACAGCTGCTAAAGTATCAATATCGCGATAACGGATATTGATCATGGCAAAAGTTTTTTCCTTGTTGCTGACGTTGTGCATGAGCTGCTCAATATCAACAGCAACTGTTGCCAGAACAGCGACTTCGCCATCGAAAATAACCGTCTTCGCCGCTTCCAGCCTGAAAGAAAGCCTCGATGCGGTTTCCTTGCAATGGGAAAAAAAGACAGGCCAGAAAATCGTTGTTTCCTATGCCGCCAGTTCGGCGTTGGCAAAGCAGATCGAACAGGGCGCACCGGCGGATATTTTTATTTCCGCCGATGGCGAATGGATGGATTATCTGCAATCGCGAAAGAAGATTGACGTTGATACGCGCTTCAATTTGGTGGGTAACAGGCTTGTATTGATTGTTCCGACCGCTGCGAAACAAGTCTCCATCGCGTTGAAAAAACCGGATGCGTTGATAAGGGCATTGGGCGATGGCCGCTTGGCCGTTGCGGAAACCGGCAGTGTCCCCGCCGGTCGCTACGCGAAACAAGCGTTGATAAAAATGAAAGCCTGGGACGGCGTATCCGGCAGATTGGCGCAAGCCGAGAATGTACGGGCCGCGATGGCATTCGTTGCGCGTGGCGAATCGCCATTGGGAATTGTCTATGCTACTGACGCAATAGCGGAACCCAAAGTGCGTGTTGTTGCCGCTTTTGCAGATGCTAGTCACGATGCGATTATTTATCCCGTTGCGCGGGTGGCAATGACGAATGCCGAATCCACCAACGGATTTATGAGGTTTCTCCGAAGCAGCGAAGCTAAGGCAATTTTCAAGCGGGCAGGGTTTACACTTCTACGATGATCTTTACGCCGGACGAACTCACTGCCATCACGCTGAGCTTGCGCATCGCCGTACTAGCGGTTGTTTGCGCCTTGCCGTTTGCAGTGGCGATTGCCTATGTGCTGGCGCGCTGGAAGTTCAGGGGAAAAATTTTGCTGGATGCGCTCGTGCATCTTCCTTTGCTAATGCCGCCGGTGCTAACGGGTTACGCGTTGCTGGTTTTGCTGGGACGACAAGGTGCGATCGGCTATTGGCTTGATCATTGGTTCGGTTTTACATTCGCCTTTCGCTGGACCGGAGCCGTTGTTGCGGCAGCGGTGATGGCATTCCCTTTGTTCGTGCGTTCGATAAGGCTTTCGATTGAAGCCATTCCACGCGAGATAGATGAAATGGCGGCCAG
>CAZPCE010000176.1:0-6275 GCA_964584915.1 uncultured Arenimonas sp.
TGCAACAGATTCAACCCAATGGTTCAGGGCAGCAAGTGAAGTGGACATTGGAAAACTCTCAAGCTATAGGAAATCGGTGGCCTTTGACCCGGGACAACCTGGGCTAAAGCAATGTGACAATTGTAACCGTTCAGGAGCTTGGCTTGCGTCTCAGGCCATCAAATAAATGCAGAGACCAGGGCCGTTGCGCCAGCACAAGGCTCACACCAACTCTTTGATTTGTAGGCAAAACAGCATCTTGCACCAACATGCTGTCGAATTCTTCAGCAGCTTCTTCCAGGCGCAGGCCGATCTTCGCCGCCGAAGCCGGCGACACCATCCCACTGAGCAACAAAAGGTTTTCGTTCCCGCCCAGAAACGGCCGGTTGAAATATTCCGGCAACAGGCGTTTGATGAAAAAACGCTCCATCGGACCGTCTTTGCGCCAGCGGAAATTGCGTGCCGTACGCAGGCGATAACGATTCTCAGGCAAAAGCTCGATGATTCCCAAACGATCCAGCTTCGCCAGCACGCCCGTCCATTGCGGCTTGGTGAAATCGTATCGGGCCAGCACCTCCTCTTCTTTCCAGCGATTAAGGGTTAGATACAAACCTAACAAATAAGACGGGTTTTCGACCAGCAATTGCTCGGTCTCTTCGCTTAATTCCGCCAATGGCGGCGGCCCGCCGCTTTTGGTCTCGGTGGCGAGTTCGGATAAACCGACATCGAGCACCGCACAAATGTCTTCCAGCCTCGCCAGGCTGATCGCCTGCTGTGAAAACATCCGCTTTACGGCGGCTTCACTCAGATTGAGCTGTTTCGCCAAAGCGGCGTAGGTGATGCCCTGCGCTTTCAATAGGCGCTTGAGTGCGGCAATTAATTCAATTCGAAGACTCATGGGTAGCGTTTTTGAATACGTTAGAGAGAATAAGCCTAGCCTTTGTCTAACAAATTTGCGAGTTGTGCAAATCCGGCTAGCTTGGGGAACCTTGGAGGCACCATGAAAAATACGCTATTGATCTTCCTGCTTGTAATCGCATTTCCAGTAAATGCCGAACCGCAATCGGACACTCCCAGCCAAGCTTCTGCCATTTCCGTCGCACCTTCGATGGAATTGGCTGCGATCAGCCTGAAAGCCGTGCCTGCCGGCTCCCGCTTGATCGTAAAGTCGATGAGACCGGTCGGCGAATTGGTCGAAATCATTGCAGTAAGCGCTGTGACCGGCGTTTCGATCACATTGCATATTGGCGCAGAAGCCCTGAAGTTTGCCGGCCTGACGGTGGGTGGCGTGTTGGTCGTCACCACCGTCAGCGCCGGATTTCTGCTGATGGCCGGCAGCGAAGCTCTGGCTTTCATTCCCAATGAAATCTGCCGGTCGAATATCCATCATCGGAAGCTGCCACGATGAGATGGCTACTTCTTCTACTGTCGCTGGTTTTCTTGCAACCTGCGCTTGCCGGCACTCAATGCAACGAAAAGACGGCCAGCCCACGCGCACTGGCAACCGCCGGCGAATCCGCCCAAAGGATCGTCGCGCAACTGGAAAAAAATCCGGCGCCGGTCGCACTGCTCGCGCGTCACGGAACCGATCTGAATAAATACGGCTTGCATTATTCGCATGCCGGCTTTGTCGTACGCGACCATATCGATGGACGATGGACCGTGGTACATCTGCTGAACCAATGCGGGTCCAGTCATTCCGATATCTATGCCCAAGGCCTGGTGAACTTTTTCATGGACGACCTGCAGAGCCAGGACGCACGCATCGTTTGGCTTAAACCGGAGCTGGCAGAGCGTTTATCGGTTTTACTCAATACCCGGGCAACATCCGTATTTGATCCCGACTACAGTGTGATTGCCCGTTTCGATTCAAGGCAATACCAGAATTCCACTGCCTGGGTGCTGGACATGCTTTCTGCGGCGCAATTGCCGGCCACGAATTTTCCGGAACGCCGCAAGGCACAAGCCCTCGAAAATGCCCAGGGATTTGCCCCCGACGTTATTCATATCGATTATGCACAACGCATTCTGGGCGGCTTGTTTTCTGCCAATACGGTTTTTACGGACCATTCGGTCGGCGCGCGCTTGTCGGGCGAATATAAAGTCGTCACGGTGCGTTCCATATTCCGCTATCTCCAGCAAATAGATGCCATCGAACGGCAATGGGAATGGCGAAACGGTCGTGAATCTCCAACGCCGTTGCCTGCCTGATGTAGCCCCCGAGTTTACGCCGAAATCCGATTGCCCCGCGATGACAAAAAGGAAACTGCCATGTTCAATTCAACCACGATGCTCGCATTGACAACACTCGCATTTATTTCGATCCACATCAATGCGATACACAAAAGCCGCAAAGGTCGTACGGGAATGCACTCGTTTGCATTCATTTCCGGCGTTACCGGTTTATGCGGACTGCCGCTTGCGATCATTGCCGCCCTGCCGCTTGCCTTGCAATTCCTGACTCCCGCGCATGGGTCACCGGAGACCATCATGTTTTTTTCCATTGGCATCATTTTGATACTGGCAACCTTTTCTTCGGCAATCGCCGGCATTTTCCTGCAAGCGCGGCAGAAGGACATTCCTGCTCTCCAATAAGGGGAAATTCATGACTTCGAGAAAATTCCTGTATCTTTCGCTCGGATTTCTACTCTGCTATCTGGCAATCGGCATTCCATACTGGCGGCTTCCCTACTCGGGAGTGTCACTGCCCGACTCTCTCTATGGCATCGGGCTGTTGATCACTTTCATCGGGGCCATCGCTTTTTGCATTCGCGACACGGGATTTCTTTGGTCCGCCGCCGTTTTTGGTAGCTGCGCACCTTCCGTGGTTGCCACGCGGATCATCATCGATACCGTCCGGGACAGCAGCACGCACAATCTGTTTCCGTTTGAAATCGCCATCGCAGTCATCGTCGGATTTTCGATAGCGGGTTTTGGCGCCACGCTCGGCACGCTGGCAAGAAAAATAATCAAACGCGTTTCGAAAAACTAGATCGCGCAGGAGAAGATGATGTTCAAGGGGCTTGGAATACTCATCGCGATATACACGGCATACGCGATCAGCCAGGGCGAAGTATTTGCAAAATCCGGCATCTGGGGGAATACGGTTTCGAAAACGGAATCGCCCGGATATTTCTGGGCAGTGATTACCGTTTATGCCTTGCTGAGCATTGCCTTGATGACCGTTTTCTGAGAAGTGCCGTGCTTTACGGAATCAGCGTCGTCATCACGTGGCCGACATAGGCTTCGAATTCATCGTGATGCAGCCGCGGTGAAGCCAGCTGCAGCGACAATTGCAGGAACCCGACATAGGCGGCATAGGTAAGACGCGCGCGATGCTGTGCTTCCACGCGCGGCAACCCGGCTTGGCGGAAACTCGCGGTCAAATAATCCAGGCGACGTTGCGAGACGCGAGTCAAAACCGGTTGAACGGCGGGATGATCGAGCGCCTTCAGCAATTCACTGTAAATTTTGTGCGGCTTTAATTCGTGCGCCACCAGCAAAAACAAATCGCGCAAACGGGCACGCGGATCGGAAATGGCTTCCAGTTTTCCGAATACCGCTTCCTGCTCCATTACTTCCCAGCGCTCCAGCGCCGCAACCAGCAAGGCATCGCGTGAAGGAAAATGCCAATAGAAGCTTCCCTTGGTAACGCCGAGGCGTTTTGCCAGAGGTTCCACCGCAACAGCGGCCAGACCGCTTTCGGCAATGACGTCCAATGCGGCGAGTGCCCAGTCTTCGGCACTGAGGCGAGCGGGTTTGTCCATTTTTTCTAATTTTTCGTCTGAGTTGACCATACGGTGCATAGTTTAACGGTACGGAGGCGTATAGCGAAATCCATTACTGGCAAACCATACGCTCCGGTATTGACAAGGTCAAATGCAATCGAACATACTAGCCCGTATGGAGCCATGTCCCCACTCTGAAATTACTTTCGCTGCCGCCCGCCACCAATGGATGACGGTCGATGGCGTGACACTGATCGGCGACGAAATCAGCGCAGGGAAAAGTCCCTGTGTTTTGTTCGCACACGGTTTTGGACAAACCCGCCAAAGCTGGTCGGGTGCGCAATCGGCACTCGCAAGCGAAGGCATCGGTTCCATTGCCTGGGATATGCGCGGCCATGGTGAATCCGGCCGCAATCCCCAAGCCCTGCATTATCAGGCAGAACAATTTGCCGACGACGTCCATTTGCTCTCGAAACATTTCGAAGCAAAACCTTTACTGGTGGGCGCATCAATGGGTGGCCTGACCGGGATGATGGTGCAAGCAAGGCATGACGCATTTTCGGCACTGGTGCTGGTGGACGTCACGCCGCGTTGGGAAATCGCCGGCGTGGCCCGCATCATGGCTTTCATGAATGCGTTTCCCCATGGCTTCGATTCCTACGAACACGCCGCCGATGTCATCGCCGATTATTTGCCGCACCGGCGCGAGCGCAAAAGCAGCAAGCAACTGCAATTTTTATTGCGCGAACACCATGGCCGTTTGATGTGGCATTGGGATCGCCGCATGCTCACCGAATTCGTCGAACACAGCGAACATTTGCAGGACGATATTCGCGAGGCCGCACGTCAGATCAAAGTGCCGACGCTGCTGATCAGCGGCGGCAAAAGCGATATCGTATCGGAACACACAGTCGAGGATTTCCTGCAACTGGTTCCCCATGCAATTCATCATCACTTGCCGGACGCCACCCACATGGTCGCCGGTGATGACAATGATGCTTTCAATGACACATTACTCAATTTCAAGCGCACACTATCCCCACAGCCTTACGCGGTAACCGGAGTTTCACCATGAGCATCGTTCTTCCCATACTCGTTTTATTGTTGATCACCGGCATTGCGGCTTATCACCGCTTTTCGCTGGCGGTTTTCACCGCCATTGCCGCTACCGCGTTGGTGGCTGTCGGCATTTTTGGCGGCAACTTCATCGCCACCGTCGTTTGCGGTGTGTTGCTGGCACTGTTCACACTGCCTTTATTGCTGACTCCTTTCCGTCAGCAGTTCATTACGAAACCTTTGCTCGGCTTCTATACCAAGATACTGCCGCCACTTTCGGATACCGAAAAAGTCGCGCTTGAAGCCGGTACCGTGGGCTTTGAAGGCGAGCTGTTCTCCGGCAATCCGAAATGGGACATTCTGCTCAAGCAGCCAAAGCCCGAATTGACTGCCGAAGAACAGGCCTTCGTCGATGGCCCGGTCGAACAAGTCTGCATGATGTGCAATGACTGGGAAACCACGCATGTCCGCAATGATCTGTCTCCTGAAATCTGGGAATTCCTGAAGAAAAACAAATTCTTCGGCATGATTATTCCGAAAGAATTCGGCGGCCTCGGTTTCTCAGCTTTCGCTCACTCGCGCGTAATCATGAAACTGGCTTCGGTATCGGCAACACTCAGCTCGACCGTTGGCGTGCCGAACTCGCTGGGCCCGGGTGAACTGCTCGTGCATTACGGCACCAAGGAACAAAAAGATTATTACCTGCCACGCCTGGCCGATGGCCGCGAAATTCCCTGCTTCGGACTGACCGGCCCAACCGCGGGTTCCGATGCCACGTCGATTCCCGACTACGGCATCGTTTGCGAAGGCGAATGGAATGGCGCGCGTGTGCTCGGCGTCAAACTGAATTTCGAAAAGCGCTACATCACGCTCGCTCCGGTTGCGTCGATTATCGGCCTGGCCTTCCGTTTGTATGATCCGAACGGATTGCTAAGTGACGATAAAGATCGCGGCATCACGCTCGCGCTGATTCCGCGCAATACCGCCGGCATGGATATTGGCCGTCGCCACTTCCCGCTGAACTGCTCGTTCCAGAACGGTCCGATTCACGGCAAAGACGTATTCCTGCCACTGTCGCAATTGATTGGCGGTGAAGATTACATCGGCCACGGCTGGCGCATGCTGGTGGAATGTCTCTCAGTGGGTCGTGCGATTACCTTGCCATCGACTTCGACTGGCGCTTCCAAACTTGGTGCTGTCGTCACTGGTGCCTATGCACGCATTCGTAAACAATTCGGTTTGTCGATTGGTCGTTTCGAAGGCGTGGAAGAAGCCCTCGCCCGCATCGCCGGCAATGCCTATGCCTGCAGCGCGTTGTCGCAGGCTACCGCTGCCGCCGTTGATCGCGGCGAAAAACCTGCCGTACCTTCCGCGATTGCGAAATATCACTGCACCGAAATGGCACGTCAGCTGGCTGGCGATGCGATGGACGTCAACGCCGGTAAAGGCGTGATTCTGGGTCCGAAAAATTATCTCGGTCGCGGTTGGCAAGCGGCTCCGATTTCGATCACG
>CAZPCE010000177.1:0-6272 GCA_964584915.1 uncultured Arenimonas sp.
CGCGGTTTGCGAGAGTTTCAAGAAAGCCACCGCCGCGTTCGCGGGTAGACAGATAGCGATGCGGACCGGTGATCATCGCGATATGTTTGTGGCCGAGCGATTCCAGGTACTTCGCTACTTCGACCGCACCTTTGCGGTCGTTGGTGGTGATCATCCTGCTGTCTTCATCCAGGCTGATCGCCGCGATGCGCGCATAACGGCAATCGTGTTCGACCAGCATGTCGACCAGCTCCTGGTCTTCCGACACGCGCGGCACCAGGAACACGCCATACAATTTGTGCTGCAGAATAAAGCGGCGGACGCCTTCGATATAGTCGGCATTCTTGCTGTCGCAGGGATGCACCACGAGTTCGTAACCGGTGCCGCGCAAACTGTCGAGCGCGCCGTTCTGCATATTGACGATGTATTCGGCGTTCGGATTGTCGTACACCATGCCGATCAGGAACGAGCGCCGGAACGCCAATGCGCGCGCCATCGGATCGGGCACGTAACCGACGTCGCGCATCAGGGTTTCGACTTTCAGCCGGGTGTCTTCACGCACCAGCGGCGAACGATTGATCACCCGCGAAACCGTTTTCTTCGAAACGCCGGCCAGCCGCGCGATTTCGTTGATCGTGGTTTTGGTGACTTGCCTGCCCGTCGAGCCCGGAGCGGCGGCTTCGGTGATGATGGGTTTCGGAGTCACTTTTTTCGTGCGATTGGCTGGCATGGCGGTTTCGTGAAAGACGATTGACGATTCTATGCTAATGCCGCAGTCCGCACATAGTCGCCGGCACGGTGGCCGACGGCTATTTCAATGCGGCAGGCAACCAAAGCGAGAGTGCGGGGACGAAGGTCACCAGAATCACCACGGCCAACGCGGCCAGGTAAAATGGCCAGATGGTTTTCAGCGTTTGCGCCACGGTGATTTTTCCGATCGCGGTGCCCACGAACAACACCGATCCCACCGGGGGCGTAATCAGGCCGACGCCGCCGGTCAAAATCAGCACCACGCCGAAATGGATCGGATCGATTCCGTAAGCTTTCGCGACCGGCAGGAAGATCGGCGTGCAGATCAGGATCATTGGCGCCAGATCCATGAACGTACCCAGCACCAGCAACACGAGTACGATCAAGGCTAACACCGCGAATTTGTTTTCAGCGACGGAGCGCAGAGCGTCGACCGCAGCGGCAGGCACTTGCAAATACGCCAGCAACCAGCCGAATACCGCAGAGGCGGCAATCACGAACACAATCACGCCGGTGGTGCGCGCGGCACCGGTGCAGGCTTCGATAAAATCGGCAAACTTCAATTTGCGATAGATCAGTGTCGTCACCAAAAGTGCATACACCACGGCAATGGCCGCGCTTTCCACCGCGGTAAAAATACCGGCGCGAATTCCGACGAAAATCAGCGCGACCAGCAACAAACCCGGCAGTGCGGAAACCAGGCGCGTAAACACCGCGGCAAAACCCGGAAAGGCTTCAACGGCATAATTTCTGCGTCGCGCAATCACCCAGCCGGTGAACATCAATACCGATGTCATCAACAGTGCGGGCACTAAACCGGCCGCAAACAAATCGGCAATCGACAAGCCACCGCCGGCTGCCGCCGAATACAGAATCAGGTTATGCGATGGCGGCACCAGCAAGGCGACCAACGCGGCCGTGATGCTGACGTTCACCGCAAAATCGCGATCAAAGCCGCGCTTCACCATTTGCGGAATCATCGCGCCGCCGATCGCGGAAACATCGGCGATCGCCGATCCGGAAACACCGCCAAAAAAGAGTGACGACACCACGCTGACCTGGCCGAGGCCACCGCGCAAATGTCCGACCAATGCCGACGCCAACGCAATCAGGCGTTCGGAAATACCGCCGCGCAGCATGATTTCGCCGGCAAAGATAAAAAGCGGAATCGCCAGCAAGGATGACGAGCCGGCACCGGCCGCGATTTGTTGCACGACGACGATCGGCGGCAACCCGAGATATATCAGTGTCGCCAAAGCGGAGACCGTCAAGGAATAGGCAACGGGGACGCCGATCGCGAGCAGCAGGGCAAAACTCAGAAATAAAATCGCGACGGCCATTTTCTATTCCGCTCCATTATCGGTGGCAAGTGGTGCCTGAGCCGAAGCCGATAATTGCGCGAGAGCGAATATCGCCATCAGCGCGCCGCCGATGGCCAGCGGCAGGTACACGGCACTCTGCGGCAGCGGTGTTCCGGCCATGCGGATATCCAGGCCATCGAGAAATAATTGCATGCCCCAGAACGCGAGTGCCGCGCCGACGCAGGCGATAAGGATGCAGCGCAATGCCACGCAGAAGCGATGCAAGGTGGCCGGCATTGCGTCGAGCAACAAGGGAAAACCAAAGTGGCTCTGGCGATGCACGCCGGCGGCGGCACCGAAACTCATCGCAACGCTCAACAACAATAATGCGAGCGGCTCGGTCCAGCCCGGAGAATCATTGAGCACATAACGCGCCACCACTTGCCAGCCTTGCACGAACACCACGCCGATCAACGCGGCAGCGGCAATCAAAATGGCGAGTTGCGCCAATCGGGCAAGTGCGCCGTTCGAGGTTGCGGGATCATCGTGCTTCGATTCGCTCATGCCCGTTCTCGCCTATGCCAAGTCACGAATGCCGCGGTAAAGTTTTTCGATCGCGGCATCTTGTCGATAATCACGCAGCAAAGGCTCGGCGGCTTTGCGAAATGCGGCGACATCGACGGCATTCATCAGCACGCCTTGCTCCTGCAGGGCTATACGCGATTCATCCGCCGTTTTATCCCAGAGCGTGCGCATCACGTTTACGGATGCGGTGGCTAGCCGGCGCAACCGTTCCCGGTCGGCCGACGGCATAGCGTCAAAACGGACTTTCGAAATCACCAGTACATCCGGCGCATACGAATGTTCGGTTTGCGACCAGTAACGGGCCGCTTCGAATTGACGGCTGGAATGGAAACTCTTGATATTGTTTTCGGCGCCGTCGATCAAATGCGTTTGAAGCGCCGAAAAGACTTCGCCGTACGAAAGCGGCGTCGGATTCGCGCCGAGGTCACGGATCAAATCCATGAAAATATCCGATGGCGGTACCCGCAACTTCAGGCCCGCCATGTCTTTCGGTTCATGAATCGCACGCCGCGTGTTGTAGAAACACCGCGCGCCGCTGTCGTAAATCGCCAGTCCGACCAAGCCGCGTTGCTCGAAGCTGCGCAACACTTCGGCGCCGACTTCGCCGTCGATCGCGCGCCGCAAATGTGCGCCCGAATCGAACACGTAAGGCAGGCACAAGGCACGCGTGAGCGGAAATGCATTGTTCAGGCCGCCGGTATAAACACGGGTAAGATCGATCGCGCCAAAACGCGCCATGTCGATCGCTTCCGATTCACGGCCAAGCTGGCCGGCGGGATATTGCCGGATAGAAAACCGGCCACCGGTTTCTTTCGATAACTCCTGTCCCAGCCATTCAACGGCCTTGACGGTCGGATAATCTTTTACATGCACGTCGCTTGCGGTCAGTACGCCGCTGTTGCCCTTGCCGAATGTCGATGGAACAAAAGACACCGCAGCGGCAGCGCCCAGCCCGCCCAAAAAACGACGGCGGCCATTCATTTGGCCGGCTCGAACGGCACGGCGGCCACTGCGTGGCAGTCAATCGCACCGAAGGATCCGAATTCGATCCGCGCTTTTTGCCCGACCTGGATGTCGTGAATGCCGGTGGCGGCACCGGTGGTAACAAAACATCCCTGCTTCAATGCAAAACCCCGTCGCGCACAGCGATTCAAGGCAAAGGCCAACGCGCCGAGCAAGCCGCCCGGTATCGAAGCAGCGCCGCCGGTACCGACGGAGACGTTCTCGATAAAAGTTTCGCAGACGAAATCGGTTTCCGCATATTGCCGCCAGTTCTTTATTTCGGGGCCGAGGATCAGACCGGCATTGTTACCGAAATCCGAGGCGACCACTGCCGGGCCGAGTTTGTTGATCATCGCCAGTGGACTACCGGCGGTTTCGATACCGATGTGCAAAGCGAATACCAGTGTGGCTGCGTCTTCGACAGTCCAGTCGGTTTTTTCCGGATCCGCGTCTTTGCCAAGAATGAAAACGTATTCGGCCTCGACGGCGGCGAAACCGCCAACGAAAGCCGGAAAAGGTACCGAGCCATCTTTCAGGGCGGGCCACACGGCCCGCGAAAACACAGGCCCAGTGACGCGATCCTCGTTGGAATCGTCGCGGCGGTCAGGCGCGATATAGCCGACCTTCCAGCCTGCGACCTGATCAGGCCACAGCGAGATCGCAATATCCTGACAGGCATAACCGGCAGCCAGCGTGGCGGGAACGGTGCCCGGAAAATCCGGCAGACTGCGGCCCGCCAGCCGGGCGGTGACCAGGCTGAGCGCGATGGCCTTGGCTTCAAGCTGAATTTCGTGAAGATTGCCGACGGTCGTCAATGCGATTTCCCTGATTCAAAGCGATCCAGATGTGCTGGCCCGATGCCGGAATGGCGTTTTCGGGCCTAAAGCTTTATAAAGGAAACCGGTGTCATTTACAATATCGACCGACAAAGCCATGCTTCTTCCACCACCCAGCTGTCCTATGGAGCCACCATGTTCAAGCGATCCAAGCCGAAACTGACGACCGGGAAAATCCTTCTCTTCATTGGCCTGTGTCTGGCATCGGCAGCCGGATTCGCCGCTGACAAGCAACAGCCACTGGCCTTCCCGGGCGCACAAGGCTGGGCGGCCCACACGCCGGGTGGGCGTGGCGGCCAATTGATTCGCGTGACAAGCTTGTCGCCGACCGGCCCCGGCTCCCTGCTGGAGGCCCTCGAAACCAAAGGTCCGCGTACCGTGGTCTTTGAAGTCGGTGGCGTAATAGATCTTGGAAAAGAAACCGTCCGCATTACCGAACCCTTTTTGACCATCGCCGGACAAACCGCGCCGATGCCTGGCATCACATTGATTCGCGGCGGCATCGATATCGCCACGCACGACGTGGTGATTCGCCATATTCGCGTTCGTCCGGGTGAAGCCGGCAGCCCCAAGCGTAGCGGCAACGATTTCGATTCAATCAGCACGGTGCGTGGCGCGTACGACGTGATCATCGATCATTGTTCGCTGACATGGGCCACCGATGAAAATCTTTCCGCCTCCAGCACGCGTTTTTTTGGCGAAGACGAAGCGGCCTGGCAAAAATCGGCATCGCACAGCATCACCTTCAGCAATAACCTGATTGCCGAAGGTCTTGCGCATGCCAACCACATCAAGGGCGAGCATTCGAAAGGCTCGCTGATCCACGATCACGTCAACGATATTCTGATCATCGGAAATTTGTACGCCCATAACTACGAACGCAATCCGCTGTTCAAGGGCGGCGCGCGCGGACAGGTGATCAATAATCTCATTTATGATCCCGGCCAACGCGCGATGCATTACAACCTGATCGCCGAAGAATGGATCGGCCATAAATATTCAACCGGACAAATGGTGATGCGTGGCAACGTGATGCGTGCCGGGCCATCGACCGAGCAACTCGCTTTTTTCATGATCGGCGGTTCCGGCAATGTGGATGTTTTTTCCGAAGACAATCTTGTGGTTGATCGCATCGGAAACAAATTGCCGGCCAATGGCAGCTACACGACCACGCCCGTTGTTGTAAATGATTTGAAAAAAGCGCCGGCACTGCCGTTCGGCGTAAACGTATTGCCAGCAAGCAAAGTGCAAGACGCTGTCGTTGCCGAAGCTGGCGCCCGCCCCTGGGATCGCGACGATATTGATCGCCGCATTCTTGCCGACGTGATCGAGGGCCGTGGAAAAATCATCGACAGCGAAAGCGAAGTCGGCGGCTATCCCGTGCAGGTCGAGACACGACAGGCCTTCGTGCCCGCCGACTGGGATCTCGACACCATGGAGCCGCTGAAGCCGCTGCCGAGAAGGGCACCCCTGAAATAGCCCGGGTCATGGCTCTACCTGACCTGGGGCTGCCTCAACACAGGCAGACAAATGCCAAGCTCCTGACCTGAAATAGAAACCCGCAAACCAAAGCATCGGCGGCCCTGAAAAGACCGCCAGCAACATCATGCTTGACATACTGTGCATCACACAGTACTGTGCGCAACATGGTTAATGCAGACACATTCGGAAAACTGGAACTCGAGCTGCGGCGCGGCGTGGTGGTCTTGGCCACGCTCTCGCAATTGCGGGCGCCTCGTTATGGCTATGAACTGCGGCAGGCGTTGGCGGAAAAGGGAATGCCGATTGAAGAAGGCACCTTGTATCCCTTGCTGCGCCG
>CAZPCE010000178.1:0-6236 GCA_964584915.1 uncultured Arenimonas sp.
TGAATATTTTATTCGTTGGAACCCTTGTCTACGAATTATTGAAAACCGGCGTCATCCGCCTGAACTATCCGGATGAAAGGGAATTCCCCGTTCGCGGCATCGACGTGTCCCATCATCAGGGCAAGATCGACTGGAAGAAGCTGGCAAAGCAGGACATCAGTTTTGCCTACATCAAGGCCACCGAAGGCGAAGATTTCCTGGACGAGGATTTCAAGCACAACTGGAACGCCGCGAAAGATGCCGGCATTCTGCCCGGCGCTTATCACTACTTCACACTGTGCAAGACCGGCTACGAACAGGCCAATAATTTTTTATCCCGAATCGGGACACCATCGAGCAATTCACTGCCGCCAGCGGTGGATCTGGAATTCGGCGGCAATTGCAAGGCACGCCCTTCGCCTGAAGCTCTGCACAAGGAGCTGGGCATCTTCATCAACCTGGTGGAACAGGCGTGGGGCTGCAAGGTGGTGCTCTACAGCACTTCGGATTTTTACGCGGCTTATCTGCAAAAGGATTTCCGGAATAATCCTCTTTGGATTCGCGATTTGTACCGGCAACCCAACAAAAACAATTACCGCGAATGGCAATTCTGGCAATACGCCAATCGAGGAAAGCTTGAAGGCATCAAGGGCTTCGTTGATTTAAACGTGTCGCGCGCTGACCAAAAGCAATTCAATTCGCTACTGCGTTGCACGGGAATATAACCACGGGGCGCTTGGTGCGCTGCTAGGATTTCAATATTTCTACAAGCAATTGCGGCAAGGACGCCGTCGCAACGTTCACGTTGGCCAGCACTTCTTCCAGCGTGATTTCTGCACCGTCGCCACAACCGGCAGCCCAATTGGCAACGATGGCCAGACATGCATAATCAATACCGAGTTCGCGAGCAAGCCCGGCTTCCGGCATGCCGGTCATGCCGACCAAATCGCAACCGTCACGACGCATTCGAGTGATTTCCGCTCGTGTTTCCAGACGTGGGCCCTGGGTTGCGCCATAACAACCGAAACTGACGATCGGCATCGCGATTTTTTTGGCTGCGCGCAGGATATTTTCCCGCAATTTCACGCAATACGGCTCGGTGAAATCCACATGCAATACTTCACTGCCGGGCTCTTCCGACAAGGTATGCAAACGTCCGTAGGTGTAATCGATGATTTGATCGGGCACACCAATGACGCGTGGACCGAAAGAATCGGTGATGCCGCCCACCGCATTGATTGCCAAAATTCTGGTGACGCCCAAATCTTTCAGGCAACGCAGATTGGCACGGTAATTCACCTTGTGCGGCGGCACCGAATGGCCTTCGCCATGGCGGGCCATGAAGGCGACTTTCTTGCCACCCAAAAAACCGATTCGTACCGGTGCCGATGGCTTGCCATAGAGGGTATCGAGTTCGCGCGTTTCGACATTTTCGAGTGCGGCGATTTGATACAAACCGGTGCCACCAATAATGGCCAGTGCAATTTCCGACATCTTCAATTTCCCAATGCGTATAGACCCGGCAAATTGCGGCCTTGTTCGTGATAATCCATGCCGAAACCGTAAACGTAACGGTCTGGCACTTCGACGCCAACATACTCGGCATCAATGTCTTCTACTCGGCGATCATGAATTTTCACCGCAAGCACGGCAATGCGCACTTCGATTGCGCCCTGGTCTTCGCACCATTGCTTTACCGCTTTGAGCGTATGACCTTCATCCAGAATATCGTCGGCGATCAGCACGTAACGACCTTCCAACGGTGTCGCGGGACGATGCAGCCAGGCCAAGCCTGAACCGCTCATCGCACCGCGATAACGCGTGGCATGCAAGTAATCGACTTCGACATCGAAATCGAGTTCCAGCGACAGCAGCGAGGCGAAAATCATGCCGCCGTGCATCACCGACAAGAGTACCGGTCGATCACGTTCTTCGTAATCATGATTGATCAGGACCGCCATTTCCTTGATCGCGTCCTGCAAGGTCTCGCGGTCAAACAATTCGTCGGAATTTTCCAAAGCTGTTGCCAGGTCGGGGATAGTCATTTCAACTCACCGCATAGTCAGGGCCAGACAAGCCGGCGCGTGCATCATGGTAGCGCGATTGCGTCTGCAATCGGGCCAGCGTTTGTTCATCTTTGCCCATCATCGGCTGCAAGATCGTAATATCCGGTTTCGCACGGTGTTCGCAGGCTTTCAGACTATCGGCAACGAGAGCTGGTGCGCAGACCAGCACTACATCGCAACCGGCATCCAGATGGGCATCAATGCGACTGCCGACACCACCGACTCCTGTTGCGGCGGCCATCCCGATATCGTCGGAAAAAATCACGCCCTTGAAACCCATTTCCAGCCGCAGGATGTCCTGCAACCAACGCGGCGAGTAACCGGCAGGTTCGGGCGCGACTTGCGGATAAGTGACGTGCGCCATCATTACCGCTTCCGCGCCTGCCTTGATGCCCGCGTCGAATGGCAATAAATCTTCCGCACGCAAAACCTCAAGCGGACGATCATCCACCGCTGCATCGAAATGGGTATCTTCCAGCACCGAACCATGGCCCGGAAAATGTTTTATCGTGGCCGCCATCCCGGCTTCATGCATGCCCTGAATATAGGCTTGCGTAAATGCGGCAACGACCGATGGCGATTCGTGAAAGGCACGATCGCCGATGGCGCGGTTGCCGCGGCCCAGATCCACGACGGGGGCGAAACTCAAATCCAGGCCGAGCGCACGGATTTCGCTCGCCATCAGCCAGGCATGTTCTTTCGCCAATGCCAAAGCCGCCTGCGCATCTTGCGCATAGTGCTGACCAAAACGAACCAAAGGTGGCAAGCGGAAAAAACCGTCGCGGAATCTTTGCACAGGGCCGCCTTCCTGATCAACGCAAAGCAATTGCGTTTGTGCGGCGGCTTCGCGAATGGATTGCGTGAGTTCGATCACCTGATCGCGCGAAGCAAAATTTCGGGTAAATAAAATCACGCCCGCGCACTGCGGATGTTGCAGCCATTCGCGTTCGTCCTGCGTCAGTTCTTTTCCGGAAACACCAATGACTAGCATGCTGCTTTTTCCTCTGCGGTCCATTGGGCGAAAGGCCGCTCGGCCAATGCCAAATTGTAATATCGAATTTTATCGGTGACTTCGGCACCGCACCATTGCGGCCTTTCAAAGACCGCATCGGCATCCGGCAGTTCAATCTCGGCAACGATCAGCCCCTGGTTATCGCCAAGAAACTCATCGACTTCCCAGACAAACCCGTCGTGCTTGATGTAGTTGCGGTGTTTATCGATCAGGCCTCCGACGCATAGTTTCAGCAATGCTTCGGCATCGGCTACCGGGATTTCGTAATCGAATTCCTGCCGGGTATGGCCAAGCTCGCGCGATTTCATGTTCAGGAAAGCCTGCTCGCCGGCAATGCGAACCCGTACCGAAGCTTTCTGAGTCCCTTCCCGCATCGCATTCATGTCGTTCAAATAACCCTGCGCCATGCGCGTGGTTTTATAAACCTGCGCTTTCCACGAATCATTGATGACCAGGAATTTTTTTTCGATTTCTATGCCCATCTTATTTCTCGAACAACGCGATGGATTCGACATGCGCGGTATTCGGAAACATGTCCATCACACCGGCGGAGATCAGTTTGTAGCCACGCTCTTTGACAAGAAAGCCGGCATCGCGCGCCAACGAAGCCGGATGGCAACTCACATAAACAATGCGACGTATATTTTTCAGCGGCATCTGCGCCAACACTTCGGCCGCGCCTGCGCGCGGCGGATCGAGCAATAGTTTTTCGAAGCCTTGCTGCATCCATGGCTCACCGCTCAAATCTTTCGCCAAATCTGCCGCGTAGAATTCGGCATTGGTCAGCCCGTTCAACACCGCGTTATCGCGTGCGCGTGCCACCAGCCCCGCTTCGCCTTCGACACCTACAACCGATGCGGCAGAGCGTGCCAGCGGCAAGGTGAAGTTGCCGAGACCACAGAACAGATCCAACACGCGCTCACCGGCTTGCGGATCAAGCATGGCAATCGCCTGGTCGATCATTTTCTGGTTCAGTGCCGCATTGACCTGGATAAAATCGAGCGGCTTGAATGCCAGTCGAATATCGTATTTCGGAATCGCAAATTCGAGATGGGTTTCCAGCGGCCACAAGGCAACGACGGAATTCACGCCGCCTGGTTGCAGGAATACCGCAAAACCGGAATCGATCGCGAACTGTTTCAGTTTTTCGGTATCAGTATCATTCAGTGCTTCAAGATTCCTGAAAATCAGCGCGACCGGACCATCGCCGGCGATAAATTCGATCTGTGCAATCGTTCGTTTCGCATCAAGCGAATCGATCAATGCCGACAATTCCGGCAAGCGCGTACCCAAGGCCGGAATAACGGTATGGCATACACTGAGATCGGCGACGAAACGGGCATCGAGTTCGCGAAAGCCCACCAGGGTTTTACCTTTTTTCTCGACATGACGTACCGACAAGCGGCCTTTGCGGCGATAGCCCCAGGCATCACCGACCATCGGCGGCAAGATCGTTTCCGCTTCGACGTGGCCGATTCGGGCAAGGTTTTCGATCAATACCTGTTGCTTGGCTTCAATCTGTTTGTCTTCGGCGAGATGCTGCAATACGCAGCCGGCGCAAACGCCGAAATGTTGGCAGCGCGGCTCGACGCGGTCTTCGGAGGCCTTTAATACTTCCAGCGTAACCGCTTCATCGAAATGGCGGTTGCGGCCGGTTTGTTTTGCACGCACGGTTTCGCCCATCAAGGCGCCCGATACGAACACGGCCTTTCCTTCCAGGCGGCCTACTCCGCGACCATCATGGGCGAGGCCGTGGATGTCGAGTTCGAATTCGCGATTGATCTTGGTTCTGCTGCGGCCCACGGCATTCTTCATTAAAACGAAAGGGCGTGAATTTTCTCAAATCCACGCCCTTCTGTGTGATTTATTTTGCCTCACCCCATGTAACCGGGGAGACGCTTACTTCTGCTTCCAGTCCCCTGCCGAGCTCTGATACCACCAGCCCGCCTTGGCATCACGAACCCATTGTTTGGCAAAGGTTTCGCGGATCTGTTTTTCCCACTCGGGATGGCCGTTTGCAACCGCGATTTCGCGATATACCGCGTTGCGGTCACGGTTATCTTCAGCCACTTGCTGGGTGACGCCGACGCGATCCTTAAGCGGCACCTTGGTGGCATCGTGCACGACGATCAGGCCATCGTTGCTGAAGCCGAGTGCGCCGCCATCGAAATGCTGGCGCAAGGAGCTGGCGAAGCGTTCCGACATCCGGTTCTGGATAGTCTGAATAGCCGGTGTACGGATAGTGATATCCACTTCCTGTGCGGCGGCATCGCTGATGAAAAACGAGGCCAGATTGAACGAAGGTTGCGCTGAAGCCTGCGGCATTGGTTTCGGATCGGCGGGCTTGGTTTCTTCTGCCGCAGCCTTGTCACCGTTGATGACCTTACCGACAAACTCTTCCGCGGCTTGCTGGGCTTCCGCAGCCGGGAAATAGACATTGATGGTCACGCAGGCGCTGAGCGCCAGAAATGCCGTTGCGAACAGCATGGGTTTCCACTTCGAACGTTTGACGCTTTGCATACCACTCTCCCGATTGATGAAACTCATTGAATAACAGGTGCCTGACCTTCCGTCGCCGCTTTCAAGCGTGAAACCAGGGTTGGCCAATCCACCCGCCGCCGGAAGCCTACCACTTGTATACGCGGCAAACCTCCTCCTGCGACGATGGTATAGCCGTCTCCAGCTGAACCTATGCCGTCCATGGTGCAGATATTGTCTTTCAATTTGCAGCTGATCCCGATTTTTTCATAGCCGAAGTCATCGAATATCTTGAGCACCTGATTTTGCAGTCCCGCCATCAAGCCGCTGCCGCCGACACTGGAAATGTCCCGTACGGCTTTCTGGCTGATGCGTTTTTTGCCCTTCCATTTATCATCGGTATAGAACCTGGCATCGAAAGCCACCGGCGACCAGTCGACCAAACGCAAGTTCCTGATATAGCCGTCAAGACTGCCGGTGATCGAACCGAAATCGAAGGCCTTGGTCATCGGCTCCATGTCGATATTGTCCAAGGCAACATCGGCCGATAAAGTCGGAGCAACACCGAATGGGCGTTCCATGACCAGATTGGACAAGGCAACCTCTCCGGTAAAAACCGACATTCGCAAACCACCGTCGAGATCCAGCACATTGTCTTTATAACGTGCATTGGGAATTTTCCCGCTGATGCTGCCGGTAAA
>CAZPCE010000179.1:0-6203 GCA_964584915.1 uncultured Arenimonas sp.
GAGCTTGGTTTTGCCATAGACACTCGCGGGCGCGGTGGTGTCGTCTTCGCGAATGGGGCGCAGCAAGGTGCCGCTGAATACGTAATCGGTCGAGTAATGCACCAGCTTGCTGTTTTGTGCCTTGCAAGCCTGCGCCAGCTCCGCGACGGCATCGGCGTTAACCCGTTGCGACAAGGCCGGTTCGTCTTCCGCCCGGTCGACTTGCGTATGTGCAACGGCATTAAGCACCAGATCCGGCTTGTTGAGTTGAACCAGGCGGCTCAAGTCGCCCACTTTTTCAAAATCTATTTTCGTGCAGGACGTTCCGCCAGGCAGTGTCCCGCTATACGTGCATGCAGTGATTTCGCCCAATGGCGCAAACGCACGGTGCAATTCAAACCCGACTTGTCCGTCCGCTCCCAGCAATAAGATTTTCATGGCTCGACTCGTGGCAATTTTTCCGGAGAAATATCACATAAAAACGGCGCTTTGGCATCCTTGCCCGAAAGTATCGGCTTGCTTACCGGCCAGTCGATTGCCAGTTGGGCATCGTCCCAGCGCAAACCGGCATCGCATTCAGGGTCGTAGGTTTCCGTACACAGATAACTGAAGGTGGCGCGTTCGCTCAGCACCACGAAGCCATGGGCAAAGCCGGGCGGAATCCAGAACTGGCGTTTGTTCTCCGCCGACAGTATCACCGATGTCCAGCGACCAAAGTCCGGCGAGTCGCGGCGTATATCCACGGCAACGTCGTATACCTCGCCTTCGAGCATGTGGACCAGCTTGCCCTGCGGTTTGGGCCATTGATAATGCAGACCTCGCAATACGCCGCGCGCGGATGACGACACATTCGCCTGCTTGAATTCAAGATCCAATCCGAGCGCGGCGAATGCCTGTTTGTTCCAGGTTTCATAAAAATAACCGCGTTCATCCGTGAATACTTTGGGCTCGAGTACCAGGCAGCCCGGCATTTCCGTTTCTATGACTCTCATGGCTCGACTCTCATTCGGTGGCTCTCATTCGGCGGCACCGTGTTCGAGCAATGCGAGTAGGTATTGGCCATAACCGTTCTTCGACAACGAGGCCGCCAGTTTTTTCAATTGCTCGGCATCGATCCAGTGATTGAAATAGGCGATTTCTTCCGGGCAGCAGACACGCAGGCCCTGGCGTTGTTCGATTGTCTCGATAAAGTTGGAGGCCTGCAGCAGGGATTCGTGCGTACCGGTATCCAGCCAGGCGTAGCCGCGACCCATTTTTTCGAGTCGCAAACTGGCTTCATCGAGATAGAGACGGTTCAAATCGGTAATTTCGAGTTCACCGCGCGCCGAAGGTTTCAGCCGCGCAGCCAGTTCGGGGGCACGGCCATCGTAAAAATACAGTCCCGTCACGGCGTAATGCGAACGAGGTTTTGCGGGTTTTTCTTCAAGGCCGACGACATGTCCGGAATCATCGAATTCGGCCACGCCGTAACGTTCCGGATCGCGCACCCAATAACCGAATACAGTAGCGCCGTCGATTTGCGCATCGGCCTTGCTGAGCAATAAATTCAAGCCCTGGCCGTGGAAAATGTTGTCGCCAAGCACCAGGCAGCTCGGTGCGCCGGCAAGAAAATCCTTCGCGATCAACAGGGCCTGCGCCAATCCGTCGGGCGATGCCTGCACTGCATATTCAATTGTCATGCCCCATTGCGAACCATCGCCCAGCAATCGCTTGAATTGCTCCTGCTCGTGCGGCGTATTGATCACCAATACTTCACGGATGCCTGCCTGCATCAATACGGCAAGCGGGTAATAAATCATCGGCTTGTCATAGACCGGCAGCAGCTGCTTGCTGATCGCCTGCGTGATCGGATAGAGGCGCGTACCCGAGCCACCTGCCAGAATAATTCCCTTGCGTTTCATGCCAACTTTCCCTGTCCAATGCGTTCAAGGCGATAGCTTCCGTCAAGCACGTGCTGCACCCAGTCCTGATGATCGAGATACCACTGAATGGTCAGTTCAATGCCCTGTTCGAAATCCACCGTCGGCCGCCAGCCGAGTTCCGTTTTTATTTTCGCGGCATCTATCGCATAGCGGCGATCGTGGCCGGGACGATCTTTCACGAACACGATTTGATCGGTATAGGATTTGCCGTCGCCACGCGGACGTCGTGCATCGAGTACCGAGCAAATCGCCTTTACCACGGCGATATTTTCCCGCTCGGCATCGCCGCCGACATTGTAGGTTTCACCAACGCGTCCGGCTTCCAGCACTTTGGCAATTGCCGTGCAATGATCGCTCACGTAAAGCCAATCGCGAATATTCCTGCCGTCGCCGTAAATCGGCAAAGGCTCTCCCGAGAGTGCTTTCTGGATCACCAGTGGAATCAGTTTTTCGGGAAACTGCCGCGGCCCGTAATTGTTCGAACAATTGGTTGTCAGCGTCGGCAACCCGTAGGTGTGATGGAATGCGCGCACCAGGTGATCGGATGCGGCCTTGCTGGCGGCATATGGCGAATTCGGTGCAAACGCCGTCTGTTCAGTGAAGGCGCCCGTTGCGCCCAGCGATCCGTAGACTTCATCGGTCGATACATGCAAAAAGCGAAAGCCGTCCTGCTTGTCGCCTTCAAGCGCGCGCCAATAATCGCGGACGCATTCGAGCAAATTCAGAGTACCGACCACATTGGTTTGAATAAATGCGGCAGGACCGTCGATGGATCTGTCCACGTGGCTTTCCGCCGCGAAATTCACGACCGCATCGGGTGCATGCCGGCCCAACAACTCCGAGACCAGGATTTTGTCCGAAATATCGCCGTGGCAAAAAACATGACGGGGATTTTCTTCGATGGCTTCAAGCGATTCGACATTTCCGGCATAGGTCAGGGCATCGACATTGATCACGACATGGCCAGCGCCTACAGCCATGTGGACGAAGTTGCTGCCTATAAATCCTGCACCACCGGTTACCAGTATTTTCATGAGTGTTCAGTTGTCATTGTGCCTGTGTTTGTGAAGCAATCACGAATGGCGGGTGTCACCGATCACCAAGCCACAACGTTCGTGGTATGCACGCAAGGTTTCGAGCGCCCATTCGTGTTCGTATAGTAAGGCATCCAGTTGTTGCGGGATATCGTCCAGCTTTTTGGTATGCGCGCTCTCCTCGACCCTTGCCGCCAGCCTGGATAAATGATCCAGACCCATATTCGCGCTGGTGGATTTGAGACTGTGGCTGGAACGGTGCAATGTTTCCATATCCCTCTGCGACCATGCGGTTCTCATTTGATTTGCCAGATCCGGTGCGTTTTCAAAATAGAGTTTCAACAAACCCTCGCGAAGATCGGGCTTGCCGGGCAACTTAATCAACGCCATCTGCTCTAGACGGCTTTCGTTGAACCGTTCCGATTCCGACACCCTGGTTTCACGCGGTGGTGTTTCGACCAGTCGCTCCAATTGCCCAGGCAATGCATGCTCCGGCTGATCATCAAGGATTAGATCAGGATGGTTTTTCGTCCATCGATCCAGTTTTTCCAGGATTTGCTGGCTGTTGAACGGCTTGCTCAGGTAATCGTCCATGCCTTTGGCAATACAAAGATCGCGATAGCCGGACGTTGCATGCGCGGTCAACGCAATGATGGGGGTGTGTTTCATTTTCAATGCCGGATTGGCTTCCATTTTCCGGATTTTTTCGGTGGCTTCGAAACCGTCCATGCCGGGCATTTGGCAATCCATGAAAATGATGTCGAAGCAGGTTTTTTGGGCCTCCTCGATCGCCGAGAATCCGTCCGAAGCAAGCGATACCTCGCAGCCCATGTTCTGTAAAAGCAAGGATGCGAATTCCTGATTCACCGGATTGTCTTCGACCAGAAGTACCTTGAGGCCCTCGAAGGAATTCAGAGAATTGTCGCCATCGGCATCCGTTGACGGCTTGCTGGAATAGATTCGGACGAACTCCTGCAGGGTATTTCGCAGGGAAGATCGGTCAATCGGCTTCAGGATTCTCGCGAGCACATCCAGCTGCGATATTTCCATGGTGGCGTAAATGCTCGAGGCCGGAGTCATCGCAATGACTTTCGGATGGATCGGAAAAACTCCCTGCTGAATATCCTTGGCGAGGATGGCCGCATTGCTGTCCGGCAGGCTCCAGTCGAGCAGCACGAGGTTGATAGCGACGGGATACTTTTCGGCGGTTGCGAGCACCAGCGTGGCTTCGTTCGAAGTTTGCACCAGCAGACTGGATATGCGCCATTTTTGCAAGATACGCTGCAACATTCCGCCTACACGCGGATTGGACTCCACTATCAGCACGCGCATCGGAATTTCAAAAACGGGTTCGCCCGCGGCTATTTCGTCCTGCGTGTTGGGTGCCTGCCATTGCACCGTGACATAGAAGCGTGAACCGCTGCCCATTTGGCCGGTCATGCCGATGCTTCCGCCCATCAGTTCCGCGAGCTGCTTGGAAATCGCAAGACCCAGTCCGGTTCCGCCAAAACGCCGTGCGGTAGAACTGTCTGCCTGCGCAAAGGCATCGAAGATCCGGGACTGCGCATCATCACTGATGCCGATGCCGGTATCCATCACGTCGATCCGCAAGGCGTATTCGTTATCGCTGTCCTGATTGTGCGATACGATCACGCTGACGCAACCCTGCTCGGTGAACTTGATGGCGTTGCTGACGAGATTATTGAGTATCTGCCTGAGTCGGATCGAGTCGCCACGCACCCTGATCGGCACTTCCTCGTCGATTTCCAGCGACAAATCCAGCCCCTTGCGGCCGGCACGCTCGGCGAACAGTCCGATGGTGTCTTCCGCCAATTCCCAAAGATCGTAGTCGGCCTCTTCAAGCGTCAACTTGCCTGCTTCAATACGCGACAAATCGAGAATATCGTTCAGCACTTCGAGCAAAGCATGTCCCGAACGCCAAACCGTATCGGCCAGCCTTCTCTGGTCCGGCTGCAACTTCGATGCAAGCAGTAATTCGGTCATGCCGAGTACGCCGTTCATCGGAGTCCGGATTTCATGGCTCATGTTGGCAAGAAATTGTGATTTCGCCCGATTCGCGGCTTCCGCGGTATCGCGCGCGACTTCCAGTTCGTATACGGTTTTCTGCAGACTTTCGTTCGCCACTTCGACTTCGCGTGCGCGACGGTTTACCAATGCTTCCAACTGGTCCTGGTAGCCGTAGGAACTCATTTCCCTTTCCTGGAGGTGGGCAAGCAAATGGTTGAAGGCTATCGCTATCTCGCCGATTTCATCCTTGCTGTGCGCATTTACCCGTTCGCTGAAATCGGTGGACTGGGTGACGTGCTTGATTTTCTCGAGCACGTTCTGCAAGGGTTTGTAGATTAATTTTCGCGTGCGCCATGCGGTATAAACGCCGAACCAGAGCGCAATCAGGAATCCGGCCAGCATCAGCCAGTAGAACCAGAATGGACGATCCTGGAGTTCGATGTAGTTTGCGGACACTTCCAGGCGGCCGATAACGTCGTTTTTTATTTTTATGTCCTGCGTCACCAGCAATTTGTCCGCTGCCTCGTATGACTTGCCACGAACGACGCCTGAATCCGAAATGACGGCCCTGTCCCTTTCCCAAGACACCTCGGAAAGCACGCTGCCATCATTCCTGTAAATTTTTGCATGCACGATATTGGGGTAGGCCAGTACATTCAGCAGTGACTGCTTCGCCATTTTTTCATCATCGAAAAAAGTGGCCGGCGCGACATTCAGGGCCATGATCCTGGCGACATCCCGGACATGCTTTTCTTCCTTGCTGCGGTCCGCGACTATTTCGGCACTGAGCAGCGCCAGGCAAAACAGGAAAACGGCAATAATGCTGGCAGCAAACACGCTCAGGCTTAATCTGCGGGCAACACTACCTTTATCTCCAAAGATCGAACTCAGCCGCATAAATATTTATCCAAGAGCCGCAGTTTTACTCAAACCAGCCGAAATTCTTCAAAAAACACGATCATCCAACTACCGCTTGCCGCCAAATATGAGCCATTCGTTCAGACAGAAGCTATGACACGCTATCGCAACATGCTACAAATTGTTACATTAATCACTATTCTGACATCGCGAGTTGAAAAATAGTGGAAAACAAGCTATCCCCTCGCCCACAAGTGGCTCATGTGGAAGACGATCCCAGCCATCGCTTATTGGTGGCTACTTTACTGGAAAGCGCCGGTTTTGAAGTTCACAGCTTTGCCGATACGGACAGTTTCCGCCGCCATGTGCGCGGGAGTTCCGT